>JACRGZ010000103.1 GCA_016234155.1 Nitrospirota bacterium
ATCCCTATACCAAATTTTTGCCACATACCCTCACCACCCTATCATCAAGTTGACGCTCAAAAATGCCCACGACCCATTGCACTGGCCTTCGGCCGCAATGGGTGCCCCGAAGGAAGGACAAGGATTTGAGACGAGGCGTACTTTTTCGTACGTTGAGTCTCAAATCCGCAGTCCTGACGCCGCAAATGGGCGTTTTTCAGCGTCAACTTACTATATCTTGAACCATGGCGTAATTACTATATACTTTATAGAAAGCACCAACCTCAAACCGATCTTTATTGGAATGCCAATCATTATCCAGAATAAAGCCATTGTTGTAACATATCTGATAAGACCAAGCTTTTTGAAAAAATCTTTAAATATTAATGCCGGTATTATAATGCCGGCTGCAAAGTATCCAAACACTATAAGATCAGATAAGGCCTTTCCAATAAAAACGCTTATCCCCAGTACCCTTGAGAATATCACAGGGAGGTCTTCCAGGCCTGCAACTACAGGCTTATGGACATGAGCGTCCTCCCACGGCCAGTACCAATTCCAGTCAAGCCCCCTGAACCATACACCTATGATTATCAGCACTAACCATAATGCCATGCCAAAGGAGTAGACAGATACGGAAAATTTACGGTCAGAAAATGTATAGTTTCCCTTCCCCTTTGAATTTATATCAAGGAAGGGTATGAGCATCAGTCCTGTCAAAATGAGAACCGGAATGGCTACCCCTGCTATCCATGGATCAAAAAAGACTAACATCTCCTGCAGTCCCAGGAAGTACCACGGGGCCTTCATGGGGTTCGGAGTTGTATCCCTGCTCGCCTCTGCCTCAAGGGGGGCATGAATATACAGCGATCCTAATAGCAAAATACCTAATACTATTAATACACAGATTAGTTCAATATAAAAGAGGTGCGGCCAGGTAAATATAGTATCTTCCGGCTCTTTATCCACACCAGGGCTTGTCCCCTTGACAAGCTCCATCAGGCCGTATGTCTTGTTAGGGTCCCTTGGGAATACTTCAAAAGATTTCTCTGGCATTTTATCCCCTTATCCCCCCCTCCCTAACCCTCCCCCTCCTGTAAATCACCCCCCCACCTTTTTCCTCCCCCCCTTGTGGGGGGAGGATATGGAGGGGGGCAGGGGGAGGGAAGGGTGGGGGTGTTCATAGCGGCCCGGAAAATCCGTCCTTCCTCACCCTCCAGAAATGGACTGCAAGTAAGACAACTACTAATAAGGGCAGAGCCACACAATGAAGCACATAGAAACGCAGGAGCGCATTCTGTCCGACTTCAGTACCTCCCAGGAGCATGAACTTCACGTCATTGTCAGGTCTCATCCCGAGTTCAGGACCAAACGGTCCTTCAACGCCGAATAGTGGTGTTGCAGCAGCCATCTTTGTCCCGACAGTAATAGCCCAGAGTGCAAGTTGATCCCACGGTAGAAGATAGCCTGTCCAACTGAGCAGCAATGTAAGCATTAAAAGCATAACACCGATTATCCAGTTAAATTCCCGTGGAGGTTTATAAGCGCCTGTCAGGAAGACCCTCGTCATATGGACCCAGACTGTAAAGACCATCCCATGAGCAGCAAGCCTGTGTATATTCCTGAATATAATCCCATAAGAAACGACCATCATCATGTCTTTGATGTCCTGATACGCACGCCTTGTATCCGGCACGTAATAAAACATCAGCAGGACACCGGTGGCTGAAAGGATTACAAATAAAAGGAGGGATGTCCCGCCCATACACCATGTATATCTTAATTTGATGGACTCGCGCCTCGTCTTTACCGGATGGAGGTGATAGAGGACATTACTGAACGTGGTTAGCGCCCTGTTCCTCGGGGTATCTTCATAGCCATGACGGAATATCGCCCTGTAGAATTGTGTGCTTTTGACCCATTTTGAGATTCTTTCCGAAAGACCGCCCATTACACCTCCCTGTAAATCTAAGGGTTCCAGGGGTCGAGGGGTCAAGGGGTCAAGGATTCAAGTAATAAAAAAACACTTGACCCCTCGAATCCTCGACCCCTGGAAC
>JACRGZ010000106.1 GCA_016234155.1 Nitrospirota bacterium
AAAGAGGGGATTATCCCTCCCTTTGGAAAAGGGAGGTTAGGAGGGATTTTGCAAAGAAATGTCGTCATTATTCTGAGACTGTTAATAAGTTCAGGATCAGAGACCCTGAAACAAGTTCAGGGTGACAAAAAAGACTTTTTACGGAGCCGTCATAAGTAGACTGGTTTATCACGGTGCAGGAGGTATAGAGTGTGAGATATCTACAATGGACGGGTAAAGTTGTTTTGCCGGCCGCAATTCTATTCCTGTCTCTGGCGTTCTCTGACGCCCAGGAGAAAGTCCCCCCAGGTGTTCCCACGGCAAAGGTTGTTGTCGCCAAGGTCTCTTCCGGGATGGTCGTTCCTCAATCCGGTTTTGTGGGAACGGTTTATTACCAGGAGGTCTCGGACGTCGCCTCTGAGGTTGACGGCTTAGTGGAGACGGTAAACTTTGAAGAAGGGAGGAAGATTGAAAAAGGGGAGACACTCGTAAAGCTGAATGCCGACCTCCTTCAAAAGACCATCCAGGCTGCCCAGGCCTCTTATGAAAAGGTCATAGTGGACATTGAGAAGGCAAAGATTGACCTTCAGAGGATAGAGCGGCTTTATAGAGAAGGGCTTGCACCGGAGCAGGAATACGATGAACATAGGTTCAATGTCCTGGGGAAGGAAAAGATGGCGGAATCCCTCAAGGCAGAGATGGAACGTCTTGAGGCAGGGCTTGTCAGAAAGGTCATCAAGGCGCCTATCAGCGGGGTTATCCTTCAAAGGCGGGCAGATATCGGGGAGTGGCTTTCACCAGGTTCCCCTGTGGTAACGATTGCCGGGAGCGATGTTGTAGACATTGTCGTTAATGTACCGGAAGAGGTATTGAGGTTTATTGTCCCGGGGCAGACGGTACGTGTGGAGTCAGGTGGAAGGGAGATCACAGGTGAGGTCTTCACTGTTATTCCAAAAGGGGATATCGCCACAAGGACATTTCCTGTGAAGATAAGGGTCCAGAACAATAGATACCTCATGGAAGGGATGGATGCTAAGGTGATCCTGCCCATCGGAAAGAAAAGAAGGTCCCTGATCGTCCCCAGGGATGCCGTGATCACTATACCCGGTAACACAGTAGTGTTTGCCGTTACAGACTCAAAGGCCGCAACGATCCCTGTAAAGGTAACGGGTTACGATGGGATGAGTGCATGGGTCAATTCAGATATCCTCTTTGATGGGATGAAAGTAGTCATCAAGGGTAATGAACGACTTCGTGACGGTCAACCGGTTGAAATCCTTATGAGACAGTAGGCTTTTTCCCTATGGACATCATTAAATATTCGATAGAAAAACCTGCCGCCGTTATCGTTGGGGTCATCCTTGTGGTTCTTTTCGGGGTCATTGGGTTTTATAAGATGCCTTATCAGTTGACTCCAACGGTGACAGAGCCTGAGATCGCTGTGACCACTGCCTGGCCAGGGGCGACACCTTACGAGATAGAGCGGGAGATCATTGAGGAACAGGAGAAGGTATTAAAGGGGATCCCGCGTCTCATTGAGATGGAAAGCTCCTCTTTCAACAACGTGGGGACCATTACCCTGAGATTTAAGGTAGGAACGAGAGTGGATGATGCCCTGCTGAGGGTATCGAATAAATTAGGCGAGGTCCGTTCGTACCCTGAGAATGTAGAAAAGCCCGTGATTAATGCGACGGGTGCCGCCACCTCCCCCGTGATCTGGATTATATTTAAGTCCGCCGATGGCAACCCCAATCCGGCGTACACCTACCGTACCTATTTCGAAAACGAGATCAGGCAATATTTAGAGAGGGTGGAAGGGGTGGCGGACCTTTTTATCGGCGGAGGGATTGAAAAGGAGTTACATATCCTCGTTAAGCCGGAAAAATTGGGGTCCTACGGGCTGACCATCAATGACCTGATCAATGTCCTCGGTGCGGAGAATGTAAACATCTCCTCTGGGAGTATGGGTGTTGGGAGGAGGAACTACCGGATCAGGACAGTGGCCGAGTTTAAATCCCCCGAGGAGATCGAGGGTCTCGTAATCAGATCCAGTGGCCAGAGTCGCATTTTTCTGAAGGATGTGGCCGGCGTTAGTTTCGGATACTCAAAACTTACCAATGCAATGATGCATAACGCTAAGGACGGGATCGGGATTGGGATCAAACCGGAGCCCGGAACCAATATCCTTGAACTCACCAACAGGGTCGAAGAGGTAGTCAAAGAGTTGAACAGCGTAAAGCTAATGCCCAACAAGGTGTATCTCGAATGGGTGTATGACCAGAGACCGTATATTCAGGGCGCTATCGGACTTGTCAGGCAAAACATCCTGATCGGCGGGGCGCTGGCTATTATCGTTTTGCTCGTGTTCCTGTGGAGTATCTCTTCTACGGTGGTGATTTCTACCTCCATACCCATCAGCGTCATAGGTACCTTTATCTTTATGAACGCCATGGGGAGAAACCTCAACGTTGTGAGCCTTGCAGGTATTTCCTTTGCCGTGGGGATGCTCGTTGACAACGCGATTGTGGTCCTTGAGAACATAGACCGTCACCAGAAGATGGGCAAATCCCCGGCCCAATCCTCTTACGAAGGGACAAAGGAGGTATGGGGGGCCATACTGGCCTCAACCCTTACCACAGTGGCGGTCTTCCTTCCTGTCGTCTTTATAGAAGAGGAGGTGGGGCAGTTATTCAAGGATATCGCAATAGCCGTCACCTTTTCCATCGTCTTGAGCCTCATTGTATCGGTCTCCGTGATCCCTATGCTCTCAAAGCAGTTATTTACCTTAGGGGGGGAGAGGATACCGGTTGGGTGGAATCTCCTGACTGATCTGGGGAACCGGCTTATGAATGCGATGATGAGGCTACTGAATCTCGCCATAAGAACTAAGATGAGCAGGCTCGTAACCATCCTCTTACTCACATCTTTTTCAGTGCTGTCATCGTTCCTGTTGTTTCCAAAGATGGAATACCTTCCCCAGGGGAACAGGAATCTGATCATCAATATACTCGTCCCCCCGCCAGGTCTCTCCTATGAAGAGAGAAAAGAGATCGGGAATCACATTTTTGGTTTCGTGGAACCTTATTTCGGAAAAGATAATGGCGGATTTCCCGGCATTAAAAATATGTTTTATGTGGGAGCAGAACAGTTTATGATCTTTGGCGCCATAAGTACCCATGAACAGCGGGCCGGGGAACTGGTTCCCCTCTTTATGCGGGTTATTCATAGTATTCCGGGGATGCTCGGCATCAGTACCCAGGCCGGGATATTCGAGGCCAGACTCGGCAGGGGGAGGACGATTGACGTCGATATCAGCGGGGGGGATCTGAACCGTCTCGTCCATGTCGCCGGATCCATCTTTGCGATGCTCGTAAAGGAGATACCGGAGGCACAGATGAGACCCATTCCTTCCCTTGAAATCCTTTATCCTGAGGTCAGGATAGTCCCGGACAGGGAGCGGCTCAGGGCCTCTGGGATGACCGCCCGGGACTTTGGTATCGCCCTCGACGTCCTCATGGACGGGAGGAAGATAGGGGACTTCAAGCAAGAGGGGGAGAAAAAGATAGACCTTGTGCTAAAGGCCCCTGAAAAAGAGATCTCCACACCGGAAGAACTTTACAAATCCCTGATTGCCACTCCCGGTGTGGCGCCGGTCTCTTCCTTTTCTGAACTCGTCAGGACTACGGGAATTACGGAGATACGGCACCTTGAGAGGCAACGTACTATTACCCTCCAGGTAACCCCTCCAATGGGTCTCCCCCTGCAGGAGGCGATGGAGATTCTCGAGAGGAAGATTATTCCGGCGCTCAAGGATCAGGGGATGCTGACGGGGGTAGATGTGAGGTTGAGCGGGGCTGCAGACAAACTTACAGTCATGAGAAAGGCGATGCTGTGGAACTTCCTGTTAGCCGTTCTCATTACCTATCTCCTGATGGCGGCCCTTTTTGAAAACTTTATCTACCCTTTTATTATCCTGTTTACCGTTCCTATGGCTGCGGCAGGAGGATTAATCGGACTCAAGCTGGTAAATCTATTTATTGCCGTCCAGCCCTTTGACGCCCTCACCATGCTCGGGTTCATCATCCTTATCGGCGTGGTGGTCAATAATGCCATCTTGATTGTGCATCAGTCTCTGAATAATATAAGATATCATGACATGAACTATCAGGAGGCCGTGCTTGAATCAACAAAGACCAGGCTGAGGCCTATCTACATGACGGCAACCACCAGTGTCTTCGGAATGCTCCCTCTCGTAGTTGCCCCGGGGCCGGGGTCCGAGCTTTACAGGGGGCTGGGGAGTGTTGTACTTGGGGGGCTCGCCCTCTCAACGGTATTCACGGTCTTTGTCATCCCGCCGATGCTGATGTTCTTTATCGGGATGGAAAAGAAGGTCATTGCCGTACGTATCGAGAAGGAGCTGCCTTAACCAGAATGATATTGAGTTTCACAAGCTGCCTTAACCAGAATGATATTATGTAAACTCTCCCCATAGCCTTCCCCCTAGTAGAGTTTACATAATATCCCTTATCAGACGTTCATTCCTTCCTGACTTCAACCATTCCTGATGCCTTTGGCAACAAAATTTTGTCATGTTGTGCAGTTTTTGACTATATTATTTGAATATTTCAATCATAGGGATTCCAATTAATAGAGAATGAGACGACTTTTATACCCCTGTGGGGAGTATCTAACTTATTGAAAACAGAAAGATAATAGGACTCATATAATCTGTGATGGGTTCCTTCATTTCACAGTCAAATATATGGCACTAATTTTGCATTTTAAAAAATATATGATTTTAAAAGAAAGGAGAAAGATAAATGCACTGTCCTAAATGCGGCGGGTTTATGGTAACGGAACGATGTACAGATTACTCTCTTGTCTTCTACGCATGGCGTTGTATAAACTGCGGCACTTTGATTGACAACACCATTCTACGGAACAAGAAAAGTCCACTACTTTTTCTATGCGGACTATTAACTATAAAGGTATAGGATTGTAATATAAGAAAGTTTACTCTACCACTAAATTAGTCTCTGTCCTGACTATACCCTTAATTGCCCTTATCTTGTTAAGCACCGTCGTAAATATATCCCCCACAGTCTCTCCTTCAATGGTCGCTATAATGTCGTATCTGCCAGTGATCATATCAGCATACTTTACATTCGATATACTCCTGAGCTCGTCTCTGACTGACCTTTCCTTTCCTATCTCGGTATTGATCAGTAGATATATCCTGCCAATATTTTTGGCCATTTTTGTCCCTCCCATTGATTTTGATTCTTAACTATCATAAAGTGAATAGTATTGTCAATGAGTTAAAGAGGATTACTCCGGCTGAGGACAAATATGCTGAGGGTTATAGGAGGTAAGGCAAGGGGAAGGTTACTGAAAGTACCGCGCGGCAGGTATATACGCCCTACCTCAGACAGGGTGAGAGAATCTCTTTTTAACATCCTTGGACATTCATTTATCAAGGGGGTAAAATTCTTAGACCTTTTTGCCGGCGCCGGCGCCGTTGGCATTGAGGCTATAAGCCGGGGGGCTGAATACGTCACGTTCGTTGAGTCTAATACCGGACATATTAAGGTCATACATGAAAATATATGCCTGTGTGGCTTTGAGATATCGGCTGAGGTAATTTATGGCGATGTGCTCTTAGTGATTGGCAGGTTATTATCTCATAAGCCGGCATACGACGTCATTTTTATTGACCCTCCTTACAGCTTTAAAAAATGGGATACCCTCTTGTCAAATATTATCAAGAATGTTAAACTCTGTGACTACGGTTTTTTAATAGTTGAACATTCATCAAAGGTATATATTCCGGATAAGCTGAACAATCTTTCATTACATGGTAAGTATGTTTATGGAGATACAACATTAACTGTATATAGGAAGGTATCTGAAACCGAAAATGTCAAATGCCAAAGCTCAAATGACAAATGAAGTTCAAAGTTAAAATGCCAAATTTGACATTTGAACTTGATTTGAACTTTGGGCTTTGTCATTTGACATTTATTTGACATTTGGACTTAATTCATCACTAAAATGGGCGTAACTGCAATATATCCTGGGACATTTGATCCAATAACAAATGGTCATATAGATATCCTGTTGAGAAGTCTTAGACTATTTGACCATATAAAGATAGGGATAGGACCAAATCCAAAGAAAACAGCCCTTTTTTCACTGGAAGAGAGGATATATATGGTCAGGGAGTCTGTCAGGGATATCTCTACGGTATCTGTTGAGGCGTTTGACGGACTTCTTGTAGACTTTGCCAGAAAACATGGCGCAAAAGTGATCATCCGGGGTTTAAGGGCCGTGTCAGACTTTGAGTATGAGTTTCAGATGGCCCTGATGAACAGGAAGCTTGATAGTGATATAGAGACTGTATTTTTAATGCCAAGCGAAGAATATTCATACCTTACATCAAGCATAATAAAGGTGGTAGGTAGTTTGGGAGGTGATATTTCAACGTTAGTTCCAAAACATGTGTATATAATGTTAAAGGATAAGTTTAAAGATGGGAAAGGATGATAATTTAATGACTCTCGCGAGACGTGTCTCATTGATAAAACCCTCCCCTACCCTCTCGTTAGAAGCCAGGGCTAAGGCCATGAAGAAGGAGGGTGTGGATGTAATAAGCTTTAGCGCTGGTGAACCTGATTTTGATACGCCGGAAGGGATAAAAAATGCTGCTATAGAGGCAATTAAAGATGGTTTCACCAAGTACACCCCTTCCTCAGGCATAATCGAGCTCAGAAATGCAGTTACCGGTAAACTGGCAAAGAACCACGGCCTCCGCTACAAACCTGAAGATATACTTATATCATGCGGGGCAAAGCATAGTCTCTACAATATTGCAATGGCATTATTTGAGGAGGGGGATGAGGTTATTATACCATCCCCTTACTGGGTGACTTATCCGGAGCAGATCCTTTTGAGCGGGGCAATGCCTGTAATTGCAGAGACCACGCAGGAAGATTCCTTTTTAATTAAACCTGAGGTAATTGAAGGTGTAATTACAAAAAAGACAAAGGGGCTGATCCTCAATACCCCTTCTAACCCCGTCGGTGCAGCATATGACAGGACTCAGTTGGAAAGGATAGCGGAAATTGCAGTAAGGCATAAAATCTATGTCATATCTGATGAGACTTATGAGGATATAGTTTATGATGGGTTCAAACAAACAAGTATAGCCTCACTTGATAAAGATATTTTTAAACTCACTATTGTAGTTAACGGCGTCTCAAAGTCATTTGCCATGACCGGCTGGAGGATTGGGTATGCCGCAGGCCCAGGGGATATTATAGAGGCCATGGGGAATATACAGAGCCAGAGCACGTCAAATCCTGCCTCCATCTCTCAAAAGGCGGCCGTTGAGGCCCTGACCGGTAGTTATGAAGACTTTATTAACATGATGGTTGGGAGATTTAACAGGAGGAGACATTACATAGTGAAAAGATTGGGGGAAATCCCAGGTGTATCCTGTTTCATGCCGAAAGGCTCATTCTACGTCTTTCCAAATATATCTGGAATACTTGGAAGGAAATTTGGCAATGTGGTTTTGGACTCCTCTGTTAAGTTTGCAGAATATCTGCTGAATGAGGCAAAGGTTGCTGTTGTCCCTGGTGAGCCATTCGGTGCACCAGGATATGTACGCCTCTCTTATGCGACATCTATGGAAAACATAGAGAAAGGTATCGATAGGATAGAGGCAGCGATGAGGGAACTACAGTAATTTATTGGTAAGGGTTCAAGGGGTCAAGGATTCAAGGGGTCAAGTGATATTAATTCACTTGAATCCTCGACCCCTTGACCCCTTGAACCCTAATTTTCAAGGAGGTGTTTAAATAAGTGCCTATTTATGAATACAGATGCAATAACTGTGGACACACTTTTGAGGTGATGCAAAAGGTGAGTGACCCGCCAATTACTGTGTGTATCAAGTGCAATGGTCCTACAAGCAAGTTAATATCTCCTGCCGGACTGATGTTCAAGGGTAGCGGCTGGTATATTACCGACTATTCATCCAAGGGGAAGCCTCCTAAGGAGGAAGGTAAAGGAGAAAAGGAAAAGGATAAAACTACCGAGAAAAAAGAAGAGAAAAAAGTTGGATCAGTCACTTAAAGTCGCGTCTCTGAAATATAACTCCAGACAATAGAAGTATAACAGCAACATAAAAAAGCCCGTATACAGTCACAAGTGCAATATACGATGACGGGACATCAAGTCTATGGACGACCCTGCCTTTTATATTAAAATTGTCCAAATTAGGTAAAAAATAGTAAAAGAAGGTGATCGGCCCTTTCAATAAAGAATCCTGAACCTTATCCCCGATCAGTTTAAGTTCTTCTGTAAGATGACCAATTATATAGGCAGCAATAGTGAATATGGCGCTCAGTGTCGAGGAGCTTGAGAAAGTAGAAAACATAAGGGCGATAGCAGTTATGACCATGAGTTCTATGAATATCAGATAGATGGCTTTCCATATATCAAAATTTACATCAAATATACTGTGCCCCCATCGTAGCTCATTGAGAATCAGTATAATATAAAGTCCTGCACCCATAATCACAATATTGACCAGGATGGTTATGAGGAGTCCGATATACTTCCCTATAAGGAATTGATAGCGCGGAACCGGTTTGGCAAGGATATTATAGATGGTCTTCTTCTCTATCTCTTTGATGATGAGCCCTATCCCGAGGAATATCGCTATGAGGGCGCCGAATACGTTTATACTCGCAAGTCCTATATCAATGATTATCTTTGACTGCTCACCTACGGTTAAAGTTGCAAGGAGGAGAGATGCAGCAATCATGAGGAGGGCAAAGAAGAGGAGGTTATAGAGGATCTTATCCCTTATCGCCTCTCTAAACGTATTCCGGGCAATTGTAAGTACCTTCAAGAAGTTCCGCCTATCTTTTTTATAAAGTGTTCTTCTAATGTCTCACGTTGAGGTATCACAGAGACGACACTCCCCTTTCCGTCCTTTATCAGTTGCAATATACTGTCTACCCTATCTTCATCTCTTACATTTATAGACACATGGTCACATGTCTCATAGAGTGAGGAACCTATAGCCTCCATATGTGCCAGCATCTCCTTACTGACATTCCTTGCAACGATCTCTACATATTTGACCTTCGCATCCATAATCTCATTCAACCTGCCTACGTTTACAAGCTCACCCTTCATAAGCATACCCACCCTGTCGCATATCATCTCAACATCAGGGATTATATGGGTGCTGAAGAAGACCGTCTTACCATCCTCTTTCAGCCGCAGGATAATATCCCGTATCTCCTTCCTCCCTATAGGGTCAAGCCCGGACATCGGCTCATCAAGCACTATAAGGTCAGGTTGGTTTATCAATGCCTGCGCTATTCCTATCCTCTGTAGCATACCTTTGGAAAACTTGCGCAGTTGGAGGTCTGCGGCATCTTCAAGTCCAACCAGGGTAAGGAGGTTATTCATCCGTGTCCTCAACTCATCTCCTTCCAATCCAAACAGTTGACCATAGAAACGTAAGAATTCTCTTGAGGTAAGATAGTCATAGAAATATGGTTGCTCAGGGAGGAAGCCGATGCGATTTTTTACTTCAACATCTGCAGCCTCTTTATTTAATATCCATGCCTTTCCGGTAGTCGGGTATATAAGCCCCATAAGTATCTTTATGGTGGTTGTCTTCCCCGCTCCATTAGGGCCAAGAAAACCGAAAATCTCGCCCTCAGTTACCTCAAGGTTAAGACCTTTAAGGGCAGCAACACTCTTCCCCCTGAAGCCGACTTTGAAGACTTTGGTGAGGTTTTCTGTTTTTATGACACTATTAGTCATGACAGCCATCCGATTCTGTTATCATTGTAGTGTGGGGGTTCATCCCCCACAATTAGCCGACCATAAAGGTCGGCGCTACTTGCCATATACCCTCATCCGCTCTTTAACCACACTGCTATATACCCTCCCATCTTCCGGATTAAAATAGTAATACCCCCCAAATGGCTCACGCGGCACACCAGTAATAATACCCCGTTCAACTAACTCTATCAACTTTTCAGGATATGCCTTATACACATCTTTAGATCTTCTTACCGCCTCTTCCAGGAACCTTGCATCCCTCTCTACAATCACCTCTTTTATCCTCTGCTCTAAAATAGCCCTGACCTTTTCATCCCCTGTTTCTTTATACATCCGCAAGAGAAACTCAAGGGCTACATCAGGGTCTCCTGCCTGGACATAAAGTCTTGCTGCAAGTTTTGGCAGGTACGCCGGATGGCCTGGCAACTTTGACGCCTTTGCCATGTATTCTGCTGCTGACCTATAGTCGTTGAGATAGAAAAAGCTATTAAATCCTATGTAAAATGGTATCTGCCACACATCCGGGTTTTCTCTCATCCCTTTGAGGAGTAACGCATTGCTTTTCTCCGGCACCTTCCCGAGGACAGACAAGGTAACCCCGCCAAGCTGATAGGCATAGGCAAATTTAGGGTCAAGGGTAGTCACTACATCAAGTGCATGATATATCCAGTCATATCCTTTTGGCGTAACTGTATCCTCCCCTATCACCTGAATCGCCTGAAGCCAGATTATATCGGCAGCCAACTGTTCATATCCTATCACAGCAGGCTTAAGATATTCTCCCTTGGGGAGGATCACAAACTCTTCGATCTTTTTTTCCATCCCCTTATACCCTGCGATCTGATGCTGGATAATATACAGGGAAAACGCTAAAGCGGCCATCAGTGGAATCACAAAAGGATGTTTAGCCTTTAATAGGAGAGCATGCATATATTATCAATTCTTCCCCATATAGGTTATACCAAATATATAATCTATAGTGATACCAATATCAATACCAATTCTGTAATTACCCGGGGTTGGAAAACCTGCCTGTTGATTGCGATGATTGTCTACGGGGTGGTAACGTCGTTCTGCTGGATGGTAAAGCTTCTATTCTGGTCGTAGAGCCATTGGTCAGTAGAGTTGTCCCTATCTATATTCCCAACAGCAGCAGAAATAAAGGTGCTTGCTGTAGCCGCAGACCCTGGATCGGAATAGTCTATCCCCATTTCAGTAGATGTAGGCGTTCCTGTTGCAGCCACTCCATTATACCAGTAACGATATCTGGTTGTTCCCTGAGGCTGCCAGCCGATCCCAGTCCAGTCTGTGATATATGTGTCGTATTCTGTTTTATATGAGATAGCAAGTTCACCGATTGCCCCAAGATTGCTCTTTATCTCTGACTGTTTTGCACGGGCCTGATAGCTGAGAAAACTTCCGGTAGCAAGGGCGGCAAGAATACCCAGAATCGCTACAGTAACCATCAACTCGATGAGGGTAAAACCATCCTGATGAACATTTTTAACCATAACTTTTTCTATCCCTTCCAGCTATGGATAAAAAAAGGGGCGACAATCCTAAACCGCCCCTTTTGTAATTTGTTGTATGGTGACATGATCTCACTTTTTAGAGGACTATGTACCTACATCATTAGTCCCGTTG
>JACRGZ010000104.1 GCA_016234155.1 Nitrospirota bacterium
CACCGGTTGGTCTTTCTCAGATGGGCAAAACATATTGACCAGGAGAAGGGCGGGAAGGTCTCCTTTGAGAGCGCTTTCACAAGGATTGGATTAAGCAGGGGAGCGGCCCTTATCTTAGGAAATTTGTTTCGGATTGATAATCTCTTTAGCTGCCTGCCGTGGGGGATCGGGATCCTGCTCGTGGCAAGGAAAGAACGATGACCGCCTTGCACAGAAGGACTATTGGCCTTATCATCGCGGCCGTTATATTTTATTTCATCGGGAGGATGGCCTACAGGGAGTGGGACAAAATATCCGGATATGACTGGTTACCCTCTCCTCCATGGTTTATCGCTTCTATCTTTCTTTTATTAGGGGTCTACCTCATGGGGGCCTTTGGGTGGACCCTGGTCCTGAGGATGCTTGGGACCAGAATAGCGGCGACGAAAGGGATCTCAATCTTACTCCTTTCTCTCTACGGGCGTTATATCCCCGGCGGTATATGGTCGGTTCTCGGAAGGGTATATCTCTGCAGGCTTGAGGGGATTCCTGACTCGCGCTCAGGCATGAGCATCCTCTTAGAGCAGGCCTACCAGGTGGCGTCTGCCGGCCTTGTGTTCGCTATCTCGCTACTTTTCTGGACGGATACCGGTTCCGTGTTAAGGGTGCTTCCCCTGGTTTTTATCCTGCCCCTTTTTTTTGTATTTCTTCACCCCAAACCATTTCTTAAAATAGTAAACCCGATCCTGGCCAGGTTTGGGAAGGGGCCCATATATATTTCTCTCTCCTTTAACAGGATGTTGATCCTTACCGCTTATTATCTATTCTACTGGGGCGTCACAGGGATAGCCTTTTACTCCTTTATACGGGCCTTTTATCCGCTGGAAGGGCATTATATCCCGGTCCTGAGCGGCATATTTGCGATCTCCTTTGCCGCAGGTTATCTGGCCTTTTTTACGCCTGCCGGCCTGGGTGTGCGTGAGGGGGCATTGACGATCCTCTTGAGCCTTTTTATCCCGACGCCGGTGGCCATCGGAATATCCCTCCTGTCAAGACTCTGGTTGATAGGTGTGGAAATTGTTATACTGGTGATATTTTTAATCAACAGGGAGACTCGGAGGATGGCAAGGACGGCGCTGGGGTGGTAAGGGATATAATCCCCCCTCAAATCCCCCCATCCCCCCTTTTCTAAAGGGGGGTACGGGGGGGATTAAGGGGATCAGGAGATGAAAAATGAATGAACAAAAGATTAGCGTAGTGCTCCCCGCCTTCAGGGAGGAAAAGGTGATCGGTACAGTCATTCACGGGGTACGGTCGGTCATGGGGAGCGGGTGCGAGATCATTGTTGTAGATGACGGCTCGCCGGACGGCACAGGAAAGGCTGCAGAGGATGCCGGTGCAAGGGTCGTCAGGCATCCCTACAACATGGGGAATGGCGCGGCTGTCAAGAGTGGGATACGGGCGGCTATCGGGGATATCATCGTGATGATGGACTCGGATGGACAGCATAAGCCTGAAGATATCCCGCGGCTTCTGGAGCAGGTTGGAGTGCACGACATGGTGATCGGGGCAAGGACCAAGGCCTCAGAAACCTCTGTCCACCGGGATGTGGCCAATGCCATCTATAATAAGTTTGCGGCCTATCTGACCAAAAAGGAGATATTGGATCTTACCTCTGGTTTCAGGGCCATCAAGGCAGACATTGCAAAGAGGTTTGTCTATCTCCTGCCGAATACATTCTCCTACCCGACCACGTTAACGCTTTCTCTGATCAGGTCCGGCCACAGCGTGACCTTTATCCCCATCGTGGCGAGGAAGAGGGAGGGGAAGAGCAAGATCAAACTGCTTAAAGACGGCGTACGTTTTTTCCTGATCATGTTGAAGATTGCGACACTCTATTCCCCATTCAGGGTATTCCTGCCGGTTAGTGTGACATTCTTTGGGCTCGGCATAGGTTATTATGCGTATACCTTTATAACCGAGCACCGGTTTACGAATATGTCTGCCCTTTTGCTTGGGAATGGGGTCATCATCTTCATGATGGCCCTTATTGCAGAGCAGATAGCGCAGCTGCGGCTGGACAGGACAGAGGAGCAGGATCATAAGCATTAGTGTACCCTATTGAGGTACCGAGCATGGATTTGCAGATAGAAAATGTAAAGAAATATCTTGTGGAAAAAGAGGAAAGGGAAAATCTTCTCAGGCAGAAAGAGAGAGAGGGGGGGTTATTTCGGATCTTAAGGCATTAGGTTCTGTCTGGGATAGGGGTTGAACTGGTTATACTGGCGGTCTTTCTTGTCAATGGTGAGACAAGGAAGATGGCAAGGACGGCGCTGGGATGGTAAAACTTTTCTACACGATTTAGCTTCATAAATTAATATTTCGTAATAATAAATACTGTATCACCAATTTGGATACCATACTGATCGACTTGGCCGGCATTAATTTCTAAGACCATATCAATCGGCTCTTTTGGCTTATATAGAATAGGCTTAAAATTATCTTTAAGAGGTGAGGCATTTCGGGTAATGTCTACAACCTTTCCATGCCGGATCCATATAATATCAAGTGGAAAATTCATTCCTTTCATCCAAAATAATTCTCGGGCAGGTTTAGAAATAATAAAAAGCATACCGCTATTTTGATCGAGAGATTCTCTACCAGATAATCCCCTGGCACGTTCTGGTATAGTCTGTGCCAGTTCTACATCCCAGGAAATTTCTTTAATTCTTACTTTAGCTTGAGGAAATGTATCTGACTGATCAGGTCTAGAGGTTATAATATAAAATATAATAATACCGCAGGCACCAATAGTAAAAATAGTTCCTAATATTATTACCAAAGACTTCATCTTAGAAAAACGTCGAGTTCGTAACATCAAGAAAATTTACCTTTTGCAGTTAAAATAACAGGATAGGGATTTACCAGTCAAGACCATAATCTTGTGTGATGCAAGATTTAAATATCCTGTGCATGCCTGAACGGTGTTTTTGTGCGACTTATTAAGGGTCTCAAAATTGAATAAACATCATGAAGAAATCTCCCCTAACCCCTCTTTTTCAAAGAGGGGGATTATCCCTCCCTTTGGAAAAGGGAGGTTAGGAGGGATTTTGCAAAGAAATGTCGTCATTATTCTGATACTGTTAATAACATCCTCTTCTCAATAAGATAATAATTACCAGGGGAATACCGGCAAGAAAAGTTGTGACTGCAGCTATCTGTATCTGAGGAATAGCGGTAAGTGCCCACACAACTCCTACTAATGGGAGGAGCATTCCCCTTATAAACATACAAGGGGGCCCCTCAATATAACTCTCTCCTACAGAATCTTGGACAATAAAGTGCGTGAATCAGAAGTATAGGTATTGAGATTTTCAAACGATCTCTTCTAAAATCTGCCTTAAATTAAACCCCACTTGTCCTGGAGACATGGTGGTTCGAAACAGATCATAACCGGCCTTACCTATATCTTCTCTATATCTGGGACTGTCCCTTAATTTAAGTATTGCACTTGCCAGGGATTGGGGATCGCCTGGAGGACATAAGATTGCGTGAACACCATCTGACAGGATTTCCCTGGCAGCAGGGGTATCTGCTGTAATAACTGGTTTACCCATTGCAAGGCAATTGTATATCTTACACGGTATTACCATTGACGCTTTTTCTGTGGTTCCAAAGATACCAAGGCAGATGTCGGCGATTTGTATATATTGGACTAACCCTTGATAAGGGACCCATGAGTTGATGAAAGTCACATTTGTAAGGTTTAATGCCTTTGCCATGTTGAGCATGGCCTCATAGGTTTGTCCTGAGCCAATCAGGGTGAAACGAATATCTGTATAAGACTTCAACCTGTTAGCTGCCTGTAGTATATATTCAATCCCATGGAGGGGGATGTAGGTTCCAAAAAAGAGGATGCTGATTCCATGAGATGTCGTAACCTTAGGTGCGGAGTTTATTGGTTTGAATAGCGTATCGTCAGCTCCGACAGGAACCCGGATGAATTTATGATTATCTATATTGAACATTTTGCATATATGCTCTATGTGCGTAGAAGTGTCGAGGATAATCCTGTCTGCCCATCGTAATAATGTTCTATCAACAATGAGTATACATTTAGCCATGAATGATCCTGGCGGTATCAATTGTCTGTCCAGGACAATTGTGTCGTATAAAGAGAATAGCAGGTTAATTAATACAGGCTTGTTTCTCCGGAATATATTCAGGAACTTGACGAGAAAGAAGTCGAAGTGTCCCGGATAACCTACTATTATTGCATCGTATGAACCGATCCTGAAAAATTTCCAGGAAAGGGAAATGTACGCACGACTGAGCCTCGGTATAAGGGAAATTATGGAGAAAATGCCTTTTGCCTTTTCTACCTTCTCCATTCGTTTCTTCCATAAACTTTGGTTACATTCCACAACCTCTATCTGGTTTTCCCTGAGGGCTCGAATTAGGACCTCATTCATTGGGTAGCCTTCTTGATTTGTATAGGTGCCGAAATAGCAGATGCGCATTAGTATTTCTGACAAGCTTGTAAGGTTATATTATAGCAAAGGCAATAAATAACTTGTAGGGCAATTCTTTAGGATTGGTTATTTTGCAGGGCTAAACCCTGAACCTTGTGCTGAACTCGTTTCAGTATTGTTTCAAGGCTTCTATACAGCAAGTTAATCTTTTGCTATAGAGTGGCATATTTAATGCGTAATTGAAAAATTAAGAGAGATTGAACTTCCCCATGAATGGAAGGAGAAGCTCTCTCATACTGCAAGGATAAGCGAGGAGATAGAACCGGAGGTAACATGGAGCCGCTATCCAGGTATAGATAATGGTGTACTATGGTTACCGTATGAGGAGTACACAGCGGAAGATGCCAATGAAATAAAGGTAAAGAGTGAAGAGGTCATAAGTATTGCTAAAGATTTTATTAAGTGGTGGTTTAAGTTTTAAACAGGGTTCTCTCTCAGTTCCTACCCCTAAAAGTCTTCAGTCTTCAGTCTATATACCTGAGTAGTTACCATATCGGATTGATAATCTTTTTAAATGTCCAACCCAAGGTAACTGGAGTTCAAATATTGGACAAGTTCACACGGCTATATCGACTGCCGCCAGTTGCTGAAAGTGCGAAGTATAACGGCACAAACATGATATTCGCTTCAGGCAGTTCAGCATAAGGTCTTATAGAAAACACAATACCTTTTGGGCTGTTTTTATAAGTCTGTAGAAAAAGATGCAAGCTTTTTAGTCTGCCGGCAGCGCCGCTTTTCACCTCTATAGGATGAATCATGCTATCAATAACCGCAATGTAATCCACCTCTGCTGAACTGCTTTTTGCATGTCTTGACCAGTAGTAAATGTCTTCCTTCTGAGATAATACCATTTCCTGCCCAACAAACTGCTCTGCCATGGTGCCGCTGTAAATACTGAGCAAATCTGCCTTCCCATACTCAACGTCCACTGGCATGCCGGTAAGATGCCGCATGAGTCCTATATCAACCAGCAGGGCCTTAAATATTTTCTCCGAGGCAGCAGCTCCCAGCGGCAGTCCGGATGGGTCAACTGAAGGGACTTTCCTGACAATGTTTGCAAGGCAGAGCAAGTCAAATGTCCTTTTCAAAGTCGGGTTTGAGTAACCATCGCCAAGCCTGGAATATTTTATCTGCTGTCCTACATTCTGAGATATTGTTGTCAATACGGCATTCAGGCAATGTTTATCAGCCATGGGGCTGTATTTAGCGAAATCCAAACGATATGTATCGCAAATCTCAGCCTGTACCTCGAAAGAGTCCCTCATTGACCCAGTGTCCACGTATGCCTTTACACTCTCGGGCATTCCTCCAATAAAGAAATACCGGCGGAGTTCCTCGCAGAGAAACGAATGAACCGTTTGCGAAACTTTTGCAGGGTGGCCAAGAATAATACCTGCAGCTTCATCACTTCCGGTTGCCCGAAGGTATTCTGCGAAACAGAGCGGATGGAGATGAGAAAATTGTACCCTCCCTACTGGAAAAGATATATCTTTCATAGCAAATTCAAGTAGAGAGCCGGCTGCAACCACATGCAGATCAGGTAGTTCCTCATAAAAGTAGCGGAGCGCCATAATCGCCCTCGGGCATGCCTGAATCTCATCAATAAAAAGTAGTGTTCTTCCAGGCAATATCTTCAGATTCAGAAGAATTTCCAAATCAGCACAGATCCGTTTAGCATTCAAATCTCCATCAAAAATACGATGCCAGCCTTGATTACGTTCAAGATCCACAAGTGCGACCTTATCGAAGTAATCTTCTCCAAACTCCTTTACCGAATAGGTCTTCCCCACCTGCCTTGCCCCGCGAAGGATGAGAGGCTTACGGCGTTTGCTTTCCTTCCATTTTTTAAGTTCCTGATCTATAAATCGTTTCATAATCTTTGAAACTATTAATTAATTTAGAATACAAGAGGCTCTTGCAAAAGTATAAAAATGTTGTCATTCCCGCATGGTTTTAGCGGGAATCTAGTGTTTTATTACAGAAAATCATATCCCCGATAGAAGATTTCGGGGATGACATAGAGTTTTGCAAGAGCCTCACAAGGTTATTTTAAATGGTTTGTTTTAAAAAAGAAAGGATTATCTGCATCCCTCTATTTCTTAAATATAAAAAACACGGCCCCGATTATCAATAAAAACCCCACTGCATAGTTCCATTTAAACTCTTCTTTAAGATACAGGATAGAAAAGATGGAAAATACGATTAGTGTAATGACCTCCTGGATTGTCTTTAATTGGGCGGCTGAGAAGTGGTAGTGTCCGATGCGGTTTGCAGGAACCTGGAAGCAATATTCAGCAAAGGCAATGAGCCAGCTTATGATGATCACCTTCCATAATGGGGATTCTTTGTATTTCAGATGACCATACCAGGCAATGGTCATGAAGATGTTGGATATGGTGAGGAGGATCGCTGTCTTCATTTAGCAGTGTGAGGCTCTTGCAAAAGTATAAAAATATTGTCATTCCCGCATGGTTTTAGCGGGAATCTAAGTGTTTTATTACAGAAAATCATATCCGTCCCCGAGTGTTTCTATCCCCGATAGAAGCACTCGGGGACGGATAGAAGATTTCGGGGATGACACAGACTTTTGCAAGAACCTCGTGTAATAAAATTTTAGCATAATAATATTATATATTGCAATGAACGTAAAGAATTTGTATTATACACCCTATGGCTGATATGACAGTCGTGGTTATAGACGGGCAGGGTGGGGGGATAGGGGCGCATATCATAGAAAAGATGCGGAAGAACCTACCGGAGGCATTACTGGAGAAGATAGATATAATTGCCATCGGAACGAATGCGATAGCCACATCATCGATGATGAAGGCAGGGGCTAATAAGGCCGCGACAGGGGAGAATTCTATAGTCCATGTCTGCAGGTCAGCGGATATGATAATAGGTTCATGGGCTATATTGATCCCAAATTCCATGTTGGGAGAGCTTACCCCTGTGATGGCTGAGGCTGTTGCCACAAGTAAGGCGCGGAAGTTTTTGGTTCCCCTTCCACAACAGGGGATAGAACTTATCGGGGTAATGCCCGAGCCCTTTCCGCATTTGATAGATAAACTCATTGACAGGTTGAAGGGAATGCTTTAATGTATGGTTAGGCTTCTAATGAAACGCTTATGAGCCTAATGCTCACAAAGGGGCATGAAAATTGAGTAAAAGTGGAGTGCAACGACTTTAGTCGTTGCATGCAAAATCTGGAGATTTTGCACTCCAGAAGCTTCGGTTTTTCTGGTGAACCGTCATGGGCCCGGGGCTCACAAAGGATTATAAAAATCCCCCTTTTTCAAAGGGGGGATGGGGGGATTATGGGTAAAAGTCCCCCTTTTTTAAAGGGGGATTTAGGGGGATTATGGGGTAAGGGGGGATTTGAAAGGTTATTTTCAGGTGAATAGAAGGGAGATGCAGCTATGTGTGAGGCGAGTGTTTATATGGAAAAAGATGGGAAAGAGGAGCTCCTCTTAGATAGTGTAGATGTGTTAGAGCCCCAGGAAGGGGGTAAGATATATTTAAGGAACCTTGCAGGCGAGCAGAAGACGGTAACCGCACGGATAAAGCGTATCAGGCTCGTTGAGCATAAGATAATTCTTGAGAAGGTAGAGGGGTAACTCGTAGGGACAAACCTTCAGGTTTGTCCAAAATGAGGACAGGCCTAAAGGGGCCATAGGAGATAGTCTTCTATGGTTTTTTTGTTTCAGATGAACCCACATGAGCCACAGGCTCACAAAGGGGGATGAAAATAATCCCCCCCTTCCCGTTGCAATGCTTCGCAGCAACGGGAACCCAGCCCCTTTAGAAAAGGGGGACTTACCCCCCTTTTCTAAAGGGGGGAGGGGGGGATTATGGGGTAAAAGTCCCCCTTTTTTAAAGGGGGATTTAGGGGGATTATGGGGTAAGGGGGGATTTGAAAGGTTATTTTCAGGTGAACCCGTAGGCATTGGCAAGGTCTCGCCTGACACCACCTTAGCCCAGTTGCTCCAGAGGCCGGAAATGGATTACACTATCATAGAAAGGCTTGCACCGGCAGGCAAGTCCCTTAGCGATGAAGTAAAAAGGAGGGTGGAAATCGAGATAAAGTATGACGGATACATAAGAAGGCAGCTCCAGTTGATCGAAAAGTTCAAGGACATGGAGGATAAGCGGATCCCTGCCGATTTTGATTACAGCAGCATCCAGGGGCTCTCCCGTGAAGTAATAGAGAAGCTTACCGCCATAAAACCTGCCTCCCTGGGACAGGCGTCACGCGTTCCTGGGGTTACCCCGGCGGCTGTCTCGATACTGGCAATTACTCTGGCAAAGCAATCAAGAAGGAAAGGGTAATCCCCCCCCTTCTTAACGGTACCAAAGGGGACTACCCAGAATGTTCCACGTGGAACATTCTTAATAATCTTAATAATTTTTCTGTTGACGAAAGGTATTTCCAAATGATAAAAAGTCCTTACAGGAGGATCTTGCATGAGTGAAGAAAGATTAAAGGTTATCCCTTTTTTTACCGGAGCAAAAACTTTAGAAGAAGCTATTAAAGACAGGAAAGGTGTTAAATTATTGTGGCTTGAAATCCTCGTAAACGGAGATATTAACTGGGAAGATTATCATAAAGAGGAACAGGTTAAAATAGCTTATGAAAAAGCCTGTATATGGTATACGAAATTCAGAAGCATGATACAGGCATATACAGGAAGGCCGCCGTTGGAGACAAAGAGGGGTAAAATAGATGAACGGGAATACAGAAGGCTTATTGAGGTATTGAACTTTGTCACACGTTGAAATTAAAAAGATTGTAGAATTACTCAAGGAATTTGCGGCAACAAGAAAAGGCAAGTTGCGGGTTATCCTCCTTGGGGGACTTGCGCTGCAATATTATGGAATGCAGGACAGGGCTACAATTGATATAGATGCTGAAATAAGGGGAGACCCTGAAGCAAGTTCAGGGCAGGCTATGGAAGGGCTTTTTAACTTCTTAAAATCGAAGGGTATCCCTGCAGACCTTGGGGAAGATATATCCCGATGGTCTATCATCACTATGCCTCCAGGCTATAGAGAAAGGACTATTGAGATATATCGAGATGACCTCCTGATGATAAGCGTCCTTCATCCTTTGGATTTTATCATCAGCAAGCTAAGGAGATTTACTGAAGAAGATATGGAAGATGCCCTCTTTGTTGCAAGGAAATTTAATGTCCAGGCAGAGGAAATAAAAAAATCTGCAGAGGAGGCTATACTGCATTCAGCAAAAGATACCTCTCTGTTCATTTTCCGCAAAAATATAGACATTTTTATAGCAAGGCTGCAGCAATAAGTTTCATAACCTATTGATTTTATGGGAAAAATAATTTCTATAACAAACCAGAAGGGCGGGGTTGGCAAGACCACCACAGCCATAAATATATCCGCCTCTCTTGCAACCGCAGAAAAAAAGGTCCTCCTGGTTGACCTTGACCCCCAGGGTAATGCTACAAGCGGGTGCGGGATAGACAGAAAAACCCTGAAGGCATCAGTCTATGATGCCTTAATCGGCAATACGACACTGAATGAAATTGTCCTCCCGACAGATCTGAAGTATTTTCAGTTGATACCGGCAGGCATAGACCTGATAGGCGCCGAGATAGAGCTTATAGAGGTAAAAAAGAGGGAGTACGTCCTCCGGCATCTCCTTGAACCATTACGGAATGAGTTCAGCTTTATCATGCTTGACTGCCCCCCGTCGCTCGGTCTTTTAACAGTAAATGCCCTTACTGCGGCTGACTCAGTCATAATACCTGTCCAGTGCGAATACTTCGCCATGGAGGGGTTAAGCCAGGTCTTAAAGACCATAGACCTTGTGCAAAAGTCCCTCAACAGCATCCTTACTATTGAGGGAATACTCCTCACAATGTTTGACGGGAGGAACAATCTATCCCACCAGGTAGCTGATGAGATTAAAGGGCATTTTAAGGATATAGTATTTAAGAATGTAATCCCGAGGAATGTCGCCCTGGGGGAGGCGCCAAGCCACGGAAAACCCATAATCAGTTATAACATCACTTCAAGGGGTGCACAGTCCTATCTCGGATTGGCGCTGGAGGTTATTAAAAATGACAAAAAAGGCCCTTGGTAGAGGACTCGGGACACTGATCCCCGGGGTAGGCGGCCATGAGTCAGGGGTTAGCGAGTCCGTCAC
Source organism: Nitrospirota bacterium (assembly GCA_016234155.1). Taxonomy (GTDB): domain Bacteria; phylum Nitrospirota; class 9FT-COMBO-42-15; order HDB-SIOI813; family HDB-SIOI813; genus JACRGZ01. The sequence continues at coordinate 10,681 of JACRGZ010000104.1, forward strand.
AGAAATAGAAATATCAAGGATACTCCCGAACAAATACCAGCCGCGTCAGGTATTCGAAGACGTCACCCTGAAAGAGCTTGCAGACTCGATACGGGCAAATGGGGTCATCCAGCCTGTGCTCGTCAGACGGCTTGAGAACGGTGTATATGAACTCATCGCAGGGGAGAGGAGGTGGCGGGCCTCCCAGATAGTGGGGCTAAGCAAAATACCGGCGTTAATCAAAGACGTCTCAGATGAGAAGTCATTGGAGATTGCCCTCATAGAAAATCTGCAGAGGGAAAACCTGAACCCGGTGGAAGCCGCGCAGGGAAATCAAAGGCTTATAAAGGATTTTAACCTTACACAGGAAGAGATAGCAGCGCGAGTGGGAAAAGAGCGCACTACTATTACAAACTATTTAAGGCTCCTCGCATTACCTGAAAAGATAAAGGATTATATATCCCGCTCGATTATCACAATGGGGCATGCGAAGGCGATACTCTCCGTATCAGCAAAAAATGAGCAATTGCGGTTCGCCGAGTATCTTGTAAAGAAAGGGGCCTCTGTAAGAGAGGCGGAATTATGGTCAAAGAGATGGGGGGCAAAGGCACAAAGAGGTAAGAAGCGGATCATCGAAAGCAAAGATGTCGTCTTGAAAGATGTTGAATCAAGACTTCAGCGCATCTTTGGCACAAAGGTCAGGATATACAATGAAAAGAAGGGTGGAAAGATAGTCGTGGACTATTACTCACCGGATGATCTGACCAGGATATTAGAAATAGTCGAGAAATAACGATGAAACACCCATGAGTCATAGCCGTAGGGTGGGCAATGCCCACCCTACACCTTTCTCAGGGATAACGGGAAGTCAGAGGGATTTTCAGGTGAACAGCCATGAGCCGCAGGCTCACAAAGGAGGATGAAAACCCCTCACCCCCCGATAAATCCTTCGGGGGCAAGCTCTTACCCTCTCCCCTTAGGGGAGAGAGATGGGTGAGGGGGGGGATTTTCAGATGAAACCTCATGAGCCGGAGGCTCACAAAGGAAGATGAAAATCAGGCGGTATCCAGAAACGCGGATGTAGGGACAGACCTTTAGGTCTGTCCAAAAAGAAACGGACAAACCTAAAGGTTTGTCCCTACGATTTTTGCAGGAATTACAGACAGTTATAGGTATTTTCAGATGAAAAACAAGAAAGTTGTAGTAGGCCTCAGCGGAGGCGTAGACAGCGCTGTTGCCGCCCTCCTTTTGGTAGAGCAGGGCTATGATGTAACAGGCGCAACCCTCAGGATATGGGAAGAGGGTATGTATCTTGACGGAGAGTGGCATGAGCGCTCCTGCTGCAAGATTGGCCTTGCAAAATACACAGCCGAACAATTACGGATACCTTATTACATTTGGGATGCCCACAAAGAGTTTAAGGAGTGGGTGGTAGATGATTTCTGTAAGGAATATACAAAGGGGAGGACACCTAATCCTTGCATAAGATGCAATGAAAAGATCAAATTCTCCCTCCTCCTTGAGAAGGCCAGGTCTATTGGGGCGGACTACATAGCCACGGGGCACTATGCCCGGATAAGTTACAACCCCATCCAGAATAGTTATAACATAGAAAGGGGGTTAGACCCTCACAAAGACCAGAGTTATTTCCTCTACAGGCTCTCGCAAGAGCATCTCTCAAGGACTATCTTCCCCGTAGGTGATTATACAAAGGCCGAGGTAATCAAGATGGCAGCGTCATTAGACCTCCCTGTCTCAGAGATCAGGGAAAGCCAGGAGGTCTGTTTTGTCACTCAGGAGGGGTATCAGGAGTTCATTGCAGGGCGCGTCCCTTCAGCAGTCAGACCTGGAAAATTTATCACATCTGAGGGCAAGGTGCTTGGAGAACATGCAGGCATAGCCTTCTATACAATAGGGCAGAGGAGGGGCCTCAGAGTCGCTGCAGGTGAACGCCTGTACGTAGTGAACATAGATACCGGGAAAAATGAGATTGTCCTTGGTTCTGAGAAGGAGCTGCAGGTAAAGGGACTCATTGCTGCTGATGTACATATGATAAGCGGTGAGCCGATAAAGGATACGACGCATTTCCTTGCCAAGATCAGATACCGCACAGAGGCAGCCAGGGCTATCGTTATACCGGTTGGAGAGGGATGCCTTAAGGTCCTCTTTGAAGAGCCCCAGCGGGCCGTAACACCGGGGCAGTCGGTGGTCTTCTATGACGGTGAAACAGTGAAAGGCGGGGGGATTATAGATAGGAGTATGAATAGTTCTTGACTTTTATAGTAGAATATATTAGTATGTCTACATGGTGAATATATATAGGTTAAATGAATTTGCAAAGTTAATAGGTAAATCTGTTCAAACATTACAGCGGTGGGACAGAGAAGGGATACTGAAATCACATAGGTCTAAAACAAACAGGAGATATTATACTCACGACCAGTATCTCGAGTATATTGGGCAGAAGGCGACAAAAGGCAAAAAGAATATAGTTTATTATCGTGTATCAAGTTCCGGACAAAAAAATGATTCATTAAACCAGAAAAAAGCAATCGAGCAATTCTGTATAGCAAGAGGAATTGCTGTAACAGATTGGTTATTCGATATAGGTAGTGGGTTGAATTATAAGAGAAAGAATTTCATGGATTTAATGGAGATGGTCGAAAGGGGAGAAATATCAAGTATTATTATTGCCCATAAAGACAGGCTTGTCAGATTTGGATATGAATGGTTTGAAGGCTTCTGTTGTAACCATGGCACAGAGATTATCGTGATGAATAATGAATCGCTATCTCCTGAAGCAGAGATGACTAAAGATTTATTATCGATTATTCATTGTTTTTCCAGTAGGTTATACGGTTTAAGTAAATACAAAAAAAAGATAAAGGAGTTTATACAGGAAAGGTCTGATGAGGACAATTAAAAGGCACAGCAGGCGGTTGAATAAGAACAAGTGGGACACGATCTCTAATATTGCACATTCATATGCCCAAGAGAAAGACAAATGGCTCTGCGAATTGTCCTGCACAGATAATATTGATAAGCTATACTCTGACCGCATTCTGAGAGACATGCTGGTTCAAAACGGATATATATCCCCACACGGACTTCAGGCAAGGCAGTGGAAACTTGCTCTAAAGGATGCCGTAGAGACGCTGGATAGGAACTGACAGGCATTATTTGTAAAACTGTCGCCTCTTATATACAATAACACTAATTTCTCAGATACGCAGAGGCATTACTGTTACTGGATTCTTAAGTCTTACGACCGGATAAAGATGTTATTAATGCACGACTATCCTATCTCTGACTGGAATATCAGTGAACCTGAAATCAAACATGCAGGCAATTATCTAAACCGGATTATCCGCAAGCGCAGAGGCAAATCACCTCGTGTCCACGGTAATCGCAGTTTCTGTCTTGATCAAGGAATGTACAGGATGTTTGAAGACAACGGCGCCCAGTATATATCAATTATGACACTTCAAAAAGGTGAAAGGGTTACTATACCGCTTTTAGGTAAAGGTGTAATATCAGGAAATATCAGAATAGTCCTTGGTCGTGGCAAGCAGGCAATTGAAGCACATCACACATCTGATGTTAGGGATAAGAAATTACCTAAAACCAATTCTATAGAAGCCCTTGATTTCGGTTATACAGAAGCCTTTACAGATACAGAGGGTAAGACCTACGGTAATGGACTCGACAAGGTCTTAACTAAATTTTCCGATACCATTAACAAAACAGGTAAGAGTAGAAATAAGTTACATGCCATTGAGAAGAAATACCGTGAAAAAGGTAAAAACCATAAGGCTAATAACATTAAGAAGTATAACCTTGGGTTTAAGAAAAAGGACAAGGTAAGGCATAAGGCACAGTCTTCTGTAGCAGATAAGGTTAATAACGGCTTCAATACACTTATCAAAACCAAAAAGCCCTCTGTACTGATAACAGAAGATCTACGACATGCCTTCACTTTTAATAAGCCTAAAAGTATCAATCGTAAGTTATCCGCTTGGACTAAGGGGATTATCCAAAACAGAGCGGAGTTCAAGGCATTGGAGGGAGGTTCCCTTCATAAGCAGGTCAACCCTGCCTACGGTAGTCAAACGTGTCCCTTATGCGGATTCGTCTGGAAGCTGAACCGCAACGGGGATGCGTTTAAATGTCTTTTTTGCGGACATGGGGCCGGCTCGGACAGGGTTGCCGCTATAAACTATCTCTATAGATACACAGACCCAGTAATAACCCTGTACATGCCTTACAGAACGGTCAAAGAAGTGCTTATGGAGAGGTTTCTACGCCGGTTGGAATGCAACGGCTCAGTTTCTTTGCCTTCAGGTCTTGCACCTGAAACCGAGACCTATGTTATGAAAGAATGGGAATCTCTCAAATATAGGTCAGCAGAGAAACAAAATCGGAGCGGACTGTTCCTGGCAGGACTCCAGATACCGGAGAACTACGCATGCCAGACTGTGTAGGAGATGTCAAGCATCGTAAAGCGGGAGGCATAACAGCCGTTAATACCGCACCGGTCAATCGGAGAGCGAAACAAGCCTCTGTCCCGGAGGCCAAAACATGCAAGTATGTTATTTAATAATGAATACATTTGAGTATGTTTTGAGGAACAGTATTCCGTGACTCGGAAGAAAAGCCTTTTCTGGTTATTCCTTATCCCCCTCATTATTTGTATAGTCCTTCTCTACTACTATGCCTACACCACATTAAAGACACATAAAGCGGAGACAAGAGGCATCGTTGTCCTCCCCCCACATGAATAATAAACGGTCCAGAATATCATGATGTTCCGTTTCACCAACTCTATCTTTGAACCGTTGTGGAATAACAAATATCTGTGATTTAGACAGTAGACCATAGACATCAGACATTAGACTTAAAGAATACTCTAAGGACTAATTTCTTACATAGAAAAGTCTAATGTCTAACGTCTGAAGTCTACTGTCTGAATTGCAGGTTATCAACCGCTGTAATTGACGTTGACAATAAGATGCAATATGTGTAATTTAAGACACAAATAGGGTTCAAGGGAGAGGTATGAAAAATAGATACACACTATTGAGTCTGGGGATTATTTTTTTGTTACTATCAATGTTCATCCTTAACAGTTGCGCTAAGAAAGAAGAGACAATCAAGATCGGGGTGGCAGGCCCGATGACAGGCGATCAGAGCAAGATGGGTATGGATGTAAAAAACGGGGCGGAGCTGGCGATAAAAGAGTGGAATCAAAGAGGAGGGGCGCTCGGTAAAAAGATAGAACTCTTAGTTGAGGACGATCAGCATGACCCAAAACAGGCTGTTGCAGTTGCGAACAAACTTGTTAACGCGGGCATCGCCGGTGTTATCGGTCATTTTAACAGCAGCGCCTCGATACCTGCATCGTCCGTATATAACAAGGCAAAGATACCTATGATAACGCCGGCATCTACCAATCCACAGTTCACCGAGCAGGGTTTTACAAATGTCTTCCGGGTCTGCGGGAGGGATGACCAGCAGGGTCTTGTGGCCGCTACATTTGTGGCCAATATCCTCAAACTCAGGAAGGTTGCCGTCATCCATGATAAGACCACATACGGTCAGGGATTGGCAGATGAATTTGTAAAGGCCATGGGGAATAAAGTTGAGGTAATATATTATAGCGGGATTATCCAGGGTGACAAAGACTTCAGGGCAGTCCTGACTGCACTTAAAGGTAGGAAACCCCAACTACTCTATTTTGGAGGCATATACACTGAAGGCGGACTCCTGATAAAACAGGCAAGGGAGCTTGGTTTAAATATCCCCTTTATGAGCGGAGACGGGGTTATAGACGCGAAATTTGTAGAAATCGCAGGGCCGGCCTCTGAAGGAAGTTATCTTACATTCAGTCCTGATCCGGCGCATCTGCCGAGTGCAAAAGATTTCCTTACTTCCTACAGGTCTAACTATGGTGAGCCAGGCCCTTATTCCATATATTCTTACGATGCTGCAAATGTAATGCTCAATGCTATTACAACGGCCCAAACTATTGAAGGGGAGAAGATCAGCACGGTTATACATGCAATGAAACATTCGGGGGCGCTTGGTGAAATGCAGTGGGATAAAAAGGGTGACGTCCTGAAATCGCCCTATATCGTATGGACAACGAGGAATGGAAAATTTGAAGAGCACTGGAAACCTGTGGAGGCCGCACAATAGCAGATGTTTCTGCAGCAATTAATCAATGGCCTCACGCTTGGTGCGGTCTATGCGCTGATCGCCCTCGGCTACACAATGGTATACGGGATACTTGAGCTTATCAATTTCGCCCATGGCGAGATATATATGCTCGGGGCATATATATCCATCATTACCCTTACATTCCTGACAGTCACAGGATTAACCGCTAAAAGCCTTTTTCTCTCTCTTTTTATTGCGGTCATCGCGGCTATGCTATATTGCGGGGCGTATGGCCTGACCTTAGAGCGGGTAGCCTATCGTCCGCTTAGGCATGCACCGAGGCTGTCGCCCTTAATATCAGCCATAGGGATGTCTATCTTTCTCCAGAATTATGTGATGTTGGCACAGGGGTCGGCTGACAAGATATTCCCTCACACCTTTCCGACAGTCAGTATAGCAATAGGTAACGCTACGCTCACATATCTTCAGGGTTTCATAATAATTGCCTCGGTTATCCTGATGATTGCCCTCCAGACATTTATAAGAAAGACAAGGCTTGGCAAGGCTATGCGAGCAACGGCTCAGGATAAGAAGATGGCATCTCTTGTCGGAATAGACATAGACGCGGTAATCGTTGCCACCTTTATAATAGGCTCAGTCCTTGCTGCTGCGGCAGGAGTTATGGTTGCTATGTACTACGGGCTTGTAAACTTCTATATGGGCTATGTAGCAGGCATCAAGGCATTTACTGCGGCCGTTCTTGGCGGCATCGGAAATATACGGGGGGCTGTCCTGGGAGGTTTTATGCTTGGCATCTTGGAAAGCCTTGGTGCAGCATATATATCAAGTGAATACAAAGATGCCTTTGCATTTATCATACTTATATTGATACTTATATTCAAACCAACTGGGCTGTTGGGTGAGCGTGTCCCGGAGAAAGTATAAAAGCTATTTTCAGATGAACCGTCATGAGCTATGGCTCACAAAGGATGACGAAAATAATCCCCCCCCTTCCCGTTGCAATGCTTCGCAGCAACGGGAACCCAGCCCCTTTAGAAAAGGGGGGTAAAAGTCCCCCTTTTTTAAAGGGGGATTTAGGGGGATTATGGGGTAAGGGGGGATTTGAAGAGGGATTTTCTGGTGAACCGGTTAAAAAAGACAGTTGTTGTGGCAATATGGTCCGGATTTCTTATGGCGCCATTCATGGGGATAACAAAATCCGCAATAGGAGCGGGGATTATATTTATTGGGTTCATCCTGTTCTCAAAGATAAATAGTTTTATAAAATCTACGCGTGGTAAAAGGGTTTCATTCGATATTCAGGGCCGGATAAGCAATCTCCATCTTTTTCTCGAGAGACCACGGATAAAGAGAGGGCTCCTTTCACTCCTGCTCTTGTTACTGATATTTACTCCCCTCGTTATGAATAACTATTATTTAGACGTACTTACTATTGCAGGGATATATACACTCCTTGCCCTCGGTCTTAATATCGTCGTAGGGCTCGCCGGGCTTCTCGACCTCGGTTATGTAGGCTTTTATGCTGTTGGGGCGTATTCTTACGGCATCCTGAATACAGGGTTTGGTGTATCATTCTGGCCCGCCCTTGTTATAGGTGCACTGCTGTCAGCCGTCTTTGGCATTCTGCTCGGTATAATAACACTTCGCCTTCGCGGTGATTACTTGGCGATTATAACCCTCGGGTTTCTTATGATCCTCCACCTCATACTTAATAACTGGGATGAGTTGACACACGGCCCCAATGGGATACTGGGCATAGACCCCCCTTCTGTTGGACGTTTTGTCTTCTCAGAACCCATACATTTTTATTATTTAATTCTGACCCTTGCCGGCTTTGCAATCGTTATCATCACCCGTATCAATAACTCACGCACAGGGCGTGCCTGGATTGCCATCAGGGAGGATGAGATAGCTGCCTCCGCCATGGGTATAAATGTTGTACGGATGAAGATCCTCGCCTTTGCCTTAGGGGCCTCCTGGGCAGGCATAGCAGGGGTCTTCTTTGCCGGCAGATATGCATTCATATCTCCTGAGAGCTTTACATTCTTCGAAACGGTGTTGGTCCTCTCCATGGTGGTTCTCGGTGGCATGGGGAGTATACATGGTGTTATAATAGGGGCTGCGTTACTTGTTATATTACCTGAGATATTCAGGGGTTTTCAGGATTACCGCATGCTTGCCTTTGGCGGGGCAATGGCGCTTATGATGATCTTCAGGCCCCAGGGATTGATAGGTAATCCGCGAAGAAAGATAGAGCTGATGCCGACAGGTGACCTATGGACTGCAGGACAAAAATAATAGCCACTCTCGGGCCCGCGAGTAACACACCGGATACAATAGAACGGCTCATCGCCGCCGGCATGGATATTGCCCGTCTTAATTTCTCGCATGGCACTACAGAAGATCATCGCCGTTTGATAAATAATGTCCGCTCGGCATCCCAAAAAACAAGGAAGGAAATCGCCATACTTTTAGACCTGCAGGGCCCCAAGATACGCATCGGAAGATTGGAAAAACCGGCGATACACCTTGAAGAAGGGCATACTATCGTTATTACGACTGCGGATGTCGCAGGTAATGAAAGAGAAATATCCACGAACTATGAACTCCTCCCCCGTGAGATATCCGAAGGCGCCCATATCCTGCTTGATGACGGACTCCTGGAACTTGAAGTGCTGAAGACAACAGAGATTGATATCAACTGCAGGGTTATACGGGGAGGTGAGTTGACTGAGAAAAAGGGGATCAATGTCCCTGGCGCACAACTTTCTGTCCCAAGCCTTACGGACAAAGACAGAGAGGACCTGTTAACAGGGATAAGAGAGGGAGTGGATTACGTCGCAATATCATTTATCAGGAGTGCAGATGATGTGGCGTCAATAAAAAATATCCTTAAACATGAAGGGGCGTCCATCCCTGTAATTGCCAAGATTGAAAAGCCGGAGGCTGTAGACAACTTAGATGAGATATTAAAGGTTGCAGACGGGGTTATGGTGGCGCGCGGCGACCTTGGGGTCGAGCTCCCTCCTGAAGAGGTGCCTATTGTCCAGAAAGAAATAATACGGAGATGTAATGAGGAAGGTATACCGGTCATTACTGCAACCCAGATGCTTGAGTCCATGATCCATCACCCCAGGCCGACAAGGGCAGAGGCGTCAGATGTGGCCAATGCGATTGTTGATGGCACTGATGCCGTTATGCTCTCAGGAGAGACTGCGGTCGGGAAATACCCTGTAGAGGCAGTAGAAATGATGCGCAGGATAGCCTCTGCAACAGAGAAGCGGCTCTACGAGACGATGCGGCCGGACCCTGAGAGAATAAAAGTAAAGGGTGATCCGGAGCATGCAATTGCCCATGCCGTTTATTACACTGCAATGGATATACAGGCCACAGCTATAGTCGCCTTTACAAGATCCGGGGGAACGGCGCGTATCATATCAAAATACAGGCCCAATATACCTGTAATAGGGGTAACCCACACGGCTCCTATTCTAAAACGTCTTTCCCTGTACTGGGGCGTCAAAGGCGTCCTTGTAGAGCTCAGCAAGAACACAGACGCCATGATTGAGAACGTGGAGAAAAAGCTATTGGAAGAAGGGCTGGTAAAACAGGGTGACACCGTCATCATCACCCTCGGCGTCCCCTGGGGCGTAGCAGGCTCTACCAACATGCTGATGATCCACAAGATAAGATAAAACCAGCAAATGATGAAAAGAAGGCTTTTCATAATCGGATCTATTATTATGATATTTGCAATAGTCGTATTGGTATACAGCAGGCGGGACGCTCGGAAAAAAGAGTCTGAAGAACTTGCGGCTGCTGGTATAATAGAGGTTATTGAGGTGGAGATTAGCCCAAAGATATCAGAAAGGATAGAATGGCTATGCTGCAGTGAAGGTGATACTGCAAAAAAGGGGGATGTACTGATCCGCTTGGACAGCAGAGAACTTACGGCAAAGGTAACTGAGGGAAAGGCATTACTGACAGGGGCAGAGGCAAGACATGAAGAGTCTCAGGCAAATTTGGAAAATGCCCGGGCCAGGTTAGATAGTGCGAAGGCTGAACTCAGGGTATCTGAGTCGGAGGTGGACAGGGCAAGGGCCCTTTTTGAAGAGGCCGGAGATAACCTGCACCGTATCTCCGAATTATTTAAGGACGGATATGCTGCAAAGAAGGACATGGACGCCGTAAAGACGGTGTTTGATACTGCAAGCGCCCAGCTCAATGCTGCCACAGCAAAGAAGACGAGTGCAGAAGCCGCCCTTTCAACGGCGGCAGCAGGACTTAAGGGTGCAGAGGCGCAGTTAAACTCAGCAAAGGCAGCTATTGGGGAGGCAGAGGCAAGGCTTAAGCTCTCAGAGACCCGGCTAAATGATACTATTATCTTCTCTCCTATGGACGGGGTAATAACATACAAGGTATTGGAAGAGGGGGAGATCGCCTCTCCCGGTAATCCCATATACACTTTACATAACCTGCAGAGGGTCTGGGCGAGGGTGGATGCGGAGGAGACTGACATAGGCAGAATACGGCTTGGTGATAAGGCTATAGTCCTGGCGGGTGCGCTGCCTGACAGGAGATTTGAAGGTGAAATTTCAGAGATAGGACAGGAAGGAGAGTTTGCCACCCAGAGGGACGTATCTCGAGGGAGACAGGATATCAAGACATTCAGGGTAAAGGTTTTGATAAAAAAACCGGAGGGTCTTTTGAAGCCGGGTATGACTGTTGTGGTAATTTTCAGATGAACCGTCATGAGCCGGTAGCTCAAAAAGGAGGATGAAAATTCTAAATCCTAAGCACTAAATCCTAAACAATATCAAATGACCAAAATTCAAATGACAAAAACAAGGTTTCCGTAGCTATTTTGAGTTTTGATATTTGGATTTTGGATTTGTTTAGGATTTAGAAATTAGGATTTAGGATTTGTATTTTCAGATGAAGACAATAGAAATAACTGACCTTGTAAAGAAATTCGGCTCTATCACTGCCTTAAATGGGGTCTCCTTTACCATCGAAGAGGGAGAGGTCTTCGGGCTGCTCGGGCCAAATGGGGCCGGGAAGACAACCCTCATAAGGATACTCACCACCCTGCTAAGACCGACCTCAGGAAGGACACACGTAATGGGCATAGATGTGGAGAAGGACAAGGGAGCGGTAAGAAAACTTATCGGGGTAGTTCCGCAGGCGATGACGAGCGACCTTGACCTTACAGGACTGGAAAATATGGACATATACGCCAGATTCTACAATATGTCGCGAGAGGAACGGAAGGAGAGAATAGCGTATCTGCTCGATATAGTCGGTCTCAGGGAGAGAAAAAACGACTTAGTGGCTGCGTACTCAGGCGGGATGAGGAGGAGGCTTGAGATTGCAAGGGGGCTTGTACACAAGCCCTATATACTGGTGCTGGATGAACCGACCATAGGTTTAGACCCCCAGAGCAGGCATATAGTCTGGGAGCTTCTCAAAAAAATCCGGGGTGAAGACAGCCTCACTATCCTCCTTACAACCCACTACATGGAAGAGGCGGAACTTTTATGTGAACGGGTCGCTATCATTGACGACGGGAAGATTGTAGCCATTAACACCGTAGAAGGGCTCAAGAGGGAGATATCCGCTAAAGACGTAATAGAGATTTCTGTGGCAGAAGTTGATAATGAGAGGGCCTTAGACGAGATTAAAACACTCTCATCAGTGCACTCTGCAGTCTCTGCAGACGGTTCCCTGCATGTATCTGTTGATAATGGCGCCCGGGCAATCCCTATACTGATAGATAAAG
>JACRGZ010000014.1 GCA_016234155.1 Nitrospirota bacterium
GCAAAAGTATAAAAATGTTGTCATTCCCGCATGGTTTTAGCGGGAATCTAGTGTTTTATTACAGAAAATCATATCCGTCCCCGAGTGTTTCTATCGGGGATAGAAGATTTCGGGGATGACATAGACTTTTGCAAGAGCCTCTCTATGCTGTTTTAAACATTTGAATTTTGGTCATTTGAGATTGTTTAGGATTTAGTGCTTAGTATTTATTTACCTCTATGATTCTTCCCCAAACAACATCTCCTCAACAATCTGACATATCACATGGCCCAGTGTTATATGGACCTCCTGTATTCTGGGGGTGACGGCTGAGGGGACGATAAAGGCATAGTCTACATGAGAGACAAGCTTACCGCCGCTGCCTCCGGTAAATCCTATAGTGGGTATGCCAAGTTTTTTTGCCATCACTAAAGCCTCCAGCACATTGGGAGAGTTGCCGCTGGTGCTGATAGCAATGATAACATCTCCATCCCTTGCGAGCGCTTCCAACTGGCGGCTGAAGATGAGATTAAAGTTGTAATCATTGCTTATGCTGGTCATTACAGCCATGTCAGTGTTAAGCGCTATTGCAGGGAGTGGGGGGCGGTCCAGATGAAAACGGTTAACAAACTCGGCTGCTATATGAGAAGCGTCTGTGGCGCTTCCGCCATTTCCCAGTAACAGGAGCTTATTACCCTTCCGGAAGGATGCAGCAATAAGTTCAGCGACCTCTTTGATGAGGTGTGTATAACGCCCGATGAACTGCTCCTTGGTTTTGATGCTCTCTTCAAAGAGCCTTTTTATTTTATCTTCTGTGTCCATCCGAAAATAACCTTTCAAATCCCCCCTTACCCCATAATCCCCCCATCCCCCCTTTAGAAAAGGGGGGTAAGTCCCCCTTTTCTAAAGGGGGGAACTAATTTCCCCCTTTGAAAAAGGGGGATTAAGGGGGATTTCCATCCTCCTTTCTGAGCCTATTTCCTCGGTTTTTTTTCAGCCCTTCGCATCTTGTAAGTATGCTCCCTCTTGAGTATATCTTTAAATTTTTTCACCTCTCTCAACATCCCGTTAAAGGCGAGATTCATTGCGTTAAAAGTGTCGAACCCCTTTTCCTTTGCCCGGAGGGTCTTTCGCGGGAGGACTAAAGTAAGGGTTGTATAATACTCCTCCCGACGTGCATGTTTTTCGAATGTAACATCAAGCTTTACCGTATCATCATCAAATGTCGGCAGAAGGTCTTCTATCTTCCCTATCTTTTTCTCTAATTGTGTCTCCACCTGCGGCATTGGCTCTAAATTTTTGTAGAAAACGTTATAAATCATCGCTTAATCCTCCTCTTCTTTAGGCGCCTCTTCAAATCCGGTAAGGAATAGCTCCACTATCCGTTCGCGTATGGTCGCCCCCCGTTTGTCGCCAAAACGTTTATAAAAATTTTTAAGCGGGATAACAGCCTTTGCCATATGACTGTGCCCTCCGGCGCTGCCAAGCCCGCTGAAGGCATTCTTTACAACTGCCCCGGCGCTCCGGACATACCCCACATTACGGACTGAGATAATCAGGTTCCCCCTGAAGATCCCGGATACTACAGACCACTCCACCCCCTCTATCTGCAATGAGAAATCTGCAAAGTGGGGGATGACATCTTCACGTCTCACCCTGCCAAGATGTGAAAATAATATATCGTTTACAATCCTCCTCTTTTTAAGTGCGTTGCTGAAGGAATCTATATCCTCAGGATGTACCTCAGGTCGTTCTATCCTCCGTAGTATATTAGTGTTTGCAATGGGGTATAGGTAGGAGAATGCCTCTATATCAGCAGGGTCTACCCCCCTTCCAAGCAGTAGAGTATCACTTTTAATCCCATACAGCAGGGCTGTGGCAAGACGCTGAGAGATGTTGAAATCCACTGCCCGTAAGTATTCTGTAAGGATAGTAGAAGTTGCACCATATGTAGCCCGGATATCTTTTATCTTTGCCTGGAAGCCGGCCTTTTCCGGATGGTGGTCTATAACGACGTCAACCACGTTTACAGCCTGATTAAGGCTGCCTGCAAAATGCGCCGGTTGGACATCCAACATGCAAAGCCCTTCATACTTGCGTATTATATCGACAGTAATCTTCTCTACCTGGATATCCAGTAAACGCAACATGGCCAAATTCTCAGGTCTCGTAACCTCTCCAAAGGATGCAATATGCGCAGTAGTCCTGTTACGACCGATAAGATGGCGAAAGGCAAGTGCGCTGGCTATGGCATCCGGATCAGGGTCTGATTGTATAAGAAGAAGGATCTTGTCTTTGTCTGCAAACAGATCCTTGATCTGCTGGACGTGCCTTTTTGTAAATGCCTGTTCGATCCTTGGCAGACAGAGGTCAGTGAAGATTGAAGAAGGTCTTACTAACTTTGCGCTTAGTTGTTCCGGTATAGCCACGCCGTTTTCCTCGATGATCAGAGTAGGCTGAAAAGGGTGATACCGTGCAACTAATTTCAACATATTCGATAAAAGGGGCTGGTTTTTTATAGAGACAATCAGACAACTGTCCGACTTAAGGCGGAGATCTCTGACAAGTTTATCCCGGTCAACATTAAAGGATGATACCTGTGCGGAGATCCCCTGACTGCGGAGGCGCTCATAGATGGCCTGTTGGTCTACAATAAAATGGATGGTATCCTTTTTTGAAGAAAGGTCCTTTAAGAGCAATAAAAAATAGGGGAGCTCGTCCTGACAGATGATAATATATTCCATTTATTTTTTTGATTTGTGCAGCTTAAGCGCCTTTTTATTAAATTGCAGGGCATTGTTGTATTCACCGCACTTTATATAAATATTTCCGATGCCTAAATAGTCCAACTCCATTGCTATCCTGTTGCTAAGTTTTGTATGGATGTTCAGGGCGGTTGTGAGGAATTGCAGCCCCCGCTTATAATCACCCTGACTACTGTACACAGACCCTATCTGTGCATAAGCGTTTCCCATTCCAAGTTTGTTGTCCATCCGCTTATAGATTCCTACAGACCTGGAAAGGAAATCGAGGGCCTTTTTATATTCACCCCTGCTGCTGTATATATTGCCAAGGCTTACCTGGATATTGGCAAGGGCGCCCTGCTCACCGGCCTTGTTACCGATCTCCTTGAAGATATCAAGGGCCATTTCCTGATATTTCAGGGCAGACTCAAAGTCACCCTTGCTGCCGTATATATTCCCTATATTTGCATACACATTTCCAACGCCGAGTTTGTTCCCCATATTCTGGTGGATACGGCGCGCCTTGTGATGAAACTCAATGGCCTTTTCATAGTCCCCCTGATGACAGTAGGTGTTGCCAATATTTGTGTATACGCCCCCTATGCCTATAAGGTTTTTCAGATCCTCATGGATTCTAAGCGCCTTATCGTGATATTCAAGCGCCTTGGCATACATCCCTTTGTGGCTGTATATATTCCCCAGATTAGAAAAGTCACTCCCCTCACCGAGACGGTTATTTAACGCACTGTGGATATTTAAGGCCTTTTTGAAACAACTCAGGGCCTTATCATACCGGCCCATGTCAGAATAGATTGTGCCGATATTGGCATAGTCATTACCTTCTCCCAGCTTGTGACCCAACACTGAATGAATACGTAAGGCCTTCTCATAGTACCAGATCGCGTTTTTATAGTCCCCCTGCATATTATAGATATTACCGATATTGGTATAGTCATTCCCCTCCCAGATACGATTAAGAAGACGGCGGTGGATTGCCAGTGCGCGTTTATGGTGTTCAAGGGCGCCCGAATAATCGCCCCGTTTGCTCAGGACATTGCCGATATTTGCATATATAGTCCCTTCACCAAGCCTGTATTCTGCTTCTCTATATATCTCTAGGGCCTTATCATAGCAGGTCATGGCCTTTTTGAAGTCTCCCTGGAACTTGTAGAGTATCCCAAAACTGCCGTAGTCATGCCCTATCTCAAGGGTGTTTCCGGTGGCCTTGTGGATCTGTAACGCCTTTTTAAAGCAGGCATTTGCCTCTTCTGCGTTACCCCGGATGGCATGGATAGTTCCTATGTTATTGTATACACCACCCTCCTCATTTCTATCAGAGGTCTTTTTAAATAGTGACAATGCGTCTTCAAAGCACTTTATTGCATCTGAGTATTTACCCCTCTTGGAGTATATAGCCCCTATCCTGCGTAACGACCTTCCATGACCGTTATCGTAATTACAGGATAACGCCTCCCGGAGGGCATGCTTATAAAAATCAAGGGCTAAGGAATATTCACTTTTATTGTCTGCTATCTTTCCTAACAGGAGCGCTGCCTCTGAAAGAATTTCCTTTTCTTCTTTGATATTAGAGGTGATTATGCGGAGAGATGAAGAGGCCCTTTTATATTCCCCCCTGTCAATGGCGGCCCCTATTGTTTTCAACTGCTGCTCTACAGAGTCGTTCATGTTAAGTGTCATATTATAACACAAATTTTTAGTTATTCAAAGGTTAGTAGTAGAAAAACCAATCAGTTTAGCTTATAATTGTTTACATCGCGACAGGCAATAGAGTTATTTATAATGGGCTTAATCGCAATAATTGACTATGGAATGGGGAATCTCAGGAGTGTTGAGAAGGCATTTGAGCGTGTGGGACACAATGCCTTTATAGCAAGAAGTCCTGCGGAGGTCTCAAAGGCATCCCATGTTGTACTCCCTGGTGTCGGTGGTTTTCCTGAATGTATGAAGAATCTCACAGCCACCGGTATGATAGACGCTGTTTATAAGAGTATAGAGTCAGGAAAACAATTTCTTGGCATATGTCTTGGCCTGCAGCTTCTGTTCAGTGAGAGTGAGGAGTTCGGTCTCCATAAGGGGTTAAACATCCTGCAGGGACGTGTGGTCAGGTTCAGGTTGGGGAAAGGGTTTAAGGTGCCCCATATGGGGTGGAATCAGATAAATATAAAAAAAGATATACCTCTGCTTAAGGGCATACCTGATAATTCTTTTGTCTATTTTGTCCACTCATACTATGCAGCCCCATCGGACAGTAGTATAATATCTACTCTCTCAGATTACGGGGGTGAGTTTACATCAAGTGTGTATAAGGATAATATCTTTGCCTGCCAGTTCCATCCGGAAAAGAGTCAGGATATTGGGCTGAGGATCTTAAAAAATTTTGGAGATATAGGATGAAACAATTAATTAAATGGGGAAGTATATTTTTGTTGTTATCCTTACTTGTTTACACCGGCTGCGGGCCTAAATATGTTTCTACCACTTCCTCTCACAGATTGGACGAAACCAGGGTAGCGAAGGTGGCAGTTATACCCTTTGTGGTTTCACCTGAAGGGGATCAGAAAGGCATGAGGAGCGCTAAAGTCGAACCTGCCGGTGTTTTGCTGATTCATGGGATGTTCGTGCGTGGTGTGACAGCCCTGGGCTATTCTGCAATACCGATTGAGGATATAGACATGGAAACCCTCGACTCTCAAGGGACTATCCCACAGGATATTATCAAATCTATAAGTGATCGGACAGGCGCAGATGCAATCCTTACCGGTATAGTTACAAGGTTTGAAGAGAGGGAGGGTGGGCCGGTAGGTATAAGAAAACCGGCCTCAGTAGGTTTTGAGGTAAAGTTGATCGGCACAGTTGATGGCGCTATCCTCTGGAGCGGCAGGTATGCTGAGACTCAGAAGTCTCTTCTTGAGGATTTAAGCATGTTCTTCACATTCATGCAAAGAGGGTGGAAGTGGCTTGCTGCGGAAGAGCTTGCACGTTATGGGGTGGATGAGGTGTTGAGGAATCTGCCTGAGGCAAGGAGGTGAAACACTCATGAAGATAATTCCGGCAATAGATATAAAAGGGGGGCGGTGTGTAAGATTATATCAGGGGCGGATGGACCAGGAGACGGTCTATTCAGATAACCCTATAGAAGTTGCCCTCAGGTGGGAGGAAGCTGGCACAGAGATGCTGCACGTGGTAGATCTTGACGGCGCCGTGGAGGGAACTCCTGTTAATTCGGATATCATATGTCAGATCATTTCTTCGCTAAAGATTCCGGTACAGGTGGGGGGGGGATAAGAGAAACTGATGCAGCAGGAAAGTATCTTGATACTGGTGCAGTAAGAGTGGTACTTGGTACTGCAGCCGTAAATTATACAGGACTCGTACATTTCTTAGCTGAGACATTCCCAGGGAAGATCGTCCTATCTATTGATGCATCGGAGGGAATGGTTGCCATTAGGGGATGGAAGGAAGTTACAAATATAAGCGCCGTTGATGTGGCAAAGAGATTTGAAGATAGTGGTATGAGCGCTATCGTCTATACCGATATCAAGAGGGATGGGACACTGATGGGTCCGAATATAGAGGGCATTGAGAGGCTTTCGAAAAGTGTTAAGATCCCTGTGATTGCATCCGGAGGCGTTTCAGGTATTGAGGATATTGAGGCGTTGCTTAATATCACGAATCCGGATTTAGAGGGTGTGATTGTGGGGAAGGCGATTTACTCGGGGGCGGTTGATCTGAGAGAGGCAATTGCGCTGGCGAAGGGCAATTGAGAAATCACCCCCGGTGAAAAATCTCCCCCACCTATCCCTCCCCCATCAAGGGGGAGGGTAAAGGGGATAATAGTTGCAATGCTTGCAAAGCGCATAATTCCCTGTCTTGACGTAAAAGAAGGGCGGGTGGTAAAGGGGGTAAGCTTCGTTAATCTAAGGGATGCGGGTGACCCTGTTGAAGTGGCGCGTCTTTACAATGATGAAGGGGCGGATGAGATATGCTTCCTTGACATTACTGCCTCCTACGAGAAACGTTCTATACTGATTGATGTGGTTAGAAACACGGCAGAGCAGGTCTTCATGCCTCTTACCGTTGGGGGCGGTGTAGGCACATTAGATGATATAAGGATACTCCTTAACGCGGGTGCAGATAAGGTGTCGATAAATACGGCAGCGGTGCAGAATCCTGAATTTGTACGTGAGGCGTCAGAGAGATTTGGCAGCCAGTGTATTGTTGTTGCAATAGATGCCAAGCGTGTATCGCCGTCATCAGATAATCCCCCCCCCTTGGGGACAAAATTAAATTCTGCCCCCGAAAAGGGAGGTGAAAAGGTCGGGGGAATAAGATGGGAAGTATATATCCACGGTGGCCGTACGCCAACTGATATTGATGCGGTCCAGTGGGCAAAAAAGATGGAAGAATATAGCGCTGGTGAGCTCTTGTTGACGAGCATGGACAAGGACGGGACAAGAGACGGGTATGACATAGATCTAACTTGTACAGTATCTGAGGAAGTATCTATTCCTGTAATTGCGTCAGGCGGTGCGGGGACGTTGGGACATCTATATGAAGGCCTTACCGCCGGCAAGGCAGACGCTGTACTTGCAGCGTCTATATTTCATTACAGGGAGTATACGATTAAGGAGGCTAAGGAGTATCTGAAGGCGAGGGGGATTTGTGTGAGGATATAAGTAGCGCTTAATTGCAAAATTAAACGATATAAAATAGTTGTCATCCCCGAATGCTTTTATCGGGGATATGGCTTATAAACCAGATTCCCGATTAAACACTTCGGGAATGACATAATAACTAATACTTTGGCAATTAAGCAGTAGTGCCGTTTTGCCCTGCAATTTTGCATTTTTACTTTTGAATTTTGATTTTTTTTAAATGGAAGACTTTATCAAGCAGATCAAATTTGACAGGCGCGGCCTTGTCCCTGCCATTATTCAGGACTGCCATACTCTTGCCGTCCTGATGCTTGCCTATATGAACGAAGATGCCCTCAGGGCTACTATAAAGACTGGTTTAACACATTTCTGGAGCAGGTCCCGTGAGAGACTGTGGCAGAAGGGCGAGACATCCGGTCATATACAGAGGGTTCAGAAGATTCTGTATGATTGTGACGCAGATACGCTTCTCTTGTTGGTTGATCAGGTTGGGGCGGCCTGTCATACAGGCAATCCGTCCTGTTTCTACAGGGGCTTACATGAAAAGGCTGAAACCTTTAGCCGGGGCAGTGGGGCGGAAAAGGTGCAGTTATCCGAAATATTAAATAAGGTGTATGATGTTATCATGGACAGAAGGGATAAACCTGCAGAATCATCTTATGTGAGCTCCCTTTATTCATCCGGTGTTGATAAGATCTTAAAAAAGATCAGTGAAGAGGCCGGGGAGCTTGTCATAAGTTCAAAGAATAATAATAAAGATGAGATAGTATATGAGGCCGCTGACTTGTGGTTTCATACACTGGTGCTTTTAGGCTATCATGGCCTGACCCCGCAGGATGTTTATAAAGAACTTGAGAAGAGGTTCGGGGTTTCAGGACTTGAAAAAAAGAAACGGGAGGGGAAAAGGAAATGAGTTCATGCATATTCTGTAAGATTATAGCAAAAGAGATACCGGGCAAGATCGTGTATGAGGATGATACCTTTATAGCCTTTGATGACATAAACCCTCAGGCGCCTGTCCATGTGATTATTGTCCCAAAAGAGCATATCCCGACATTCAATGATCTGAAAGAAAGTCATAAAGAAATGGTGGGACATCTGTCTTTGGTTGTAAACAAGTTAGCGGAGATTAAAAAGATCCAAGATCCGGGGTTCAGGGTGGTGATAAACTGCAACCCTGCAGGAGGTCAGATGGTCTATCACCTGCATGTGCATCTGATGGGTGGGAGGCAGATGGCCTGGCCGCCGGGGTGAGATGAAAATCAAATCGACCCCTTGAACCCTTGAATCCTGATTTTCAGAAGTGATTTTCGAATGAAAAAGGCGGTTGTTTTACTAAGCGGCGGGATAGACTCAACGACCACCATGGCTATTGCCAGATCAGAGGGCTACGAACTATATGCACTGAGCATTGACTATGGCCAGAGGCATATACTGGAGCTTGAGAAGGCAAGCCAGGTCGCCAAATATTTCAATGTAAAGAGGCATATAGTTGCACGGGTGGATTTACGGGAGATCGGCGGTTCTGCCCTGACATCAGATATTGACGTACCGAAGGACCGAACACAGAAAAACATCGCACATGGCATACCTGTTACATACGTGCCGGCACGAAACACCATTTTCCTTGCCATCGCACTCTCGTGGGCTGAGGCTATCGATGCAGATACGATCTTTATAGGCGCTAATGTGTTAGACTACAGCGGTTATCCTGACTGCCGCCCTGAATATATAAGGGCATTTGAAGATATGGCAAATCTTGCTACAAAGAAGGGGGTCGAGGGGTTAACTAAGTTTAAGATAAAAACACCATTGATAAATATGACAAAGGCAGAGATAATACGCAAAGGCGCTCAATTTGGGATTGACTACAGCATGACACATAGTTGCTATGACCCTCGTGAAAATGGCGCCGCCTGTGGGAGGTGTGACAGTTGCCTTCTGCGAAGGAAAGGATTTAGTGAGGCAGGGATGGAAGACCCTTTAAAGTACGCACTATGAATATCCTCGAAGCTTACGATACAGCCATAGATACGGAGAAGAGGCTCTCCAACCTTTATTACAGGCTCTCTAACCTTTTTAAGAATAATACGGAGACACATAACTTCTGGACAAGCATTGCAGATCATGAGAAGAGTCACTGTGAGACCCTTACCCTGAGCAAGGGGTATCTGTTATGGAGTCATCCTTCCGTAAAACAGGCCGTAAAACAGGAGAATATCTTCTCACTCAACAGGTCTGAGATAACCGGACTTGAGGCTCTTAATTTGATGATCAGGGATTATGAGAGAAAGTTAAAAAAGGAATTACCCTCACTGCAGGACGCCCTTGGTGTATTGTTGAAGATAGAGAACAGCGAACTTAATCACCTGTATAACAGGCTTATCCGTCTATCAGGAGTAAAGTTACCCCAGAAACCAGAGAATGCCCCCAGTTCTATCCAGGAGCATGAAAAAGTAATAAAGGCATTCATAGACAAGCACTATAGGGGGAACATCCCCACTGCTTGCATTGAAGATTATGCAGATACCAAACCGGCGCCATCGAATCGTGAAAATGGAGTCACTGGAAAGATTGCAGAGGTCGTACCGGACATGTCTTATGGTTTCATTGACGGAGATGACGGAGAGAGATATTTGTTCCTGCCGGAGGATATATTACAAGGTAACTGGGAAGATGCAGAGGTCAACAAGTCTGTTGAATTCTCTGTAGTTAGATTTCCCTGGGGCTCCAGGGCAAAAGATATTAAAATGTGGTAATTACTCAGCAGGTGTTATTTTGATCCTCAAGAAAATGAAAAACATATAACAAGAAATGAATAAAAAATTTGCCTCAAAGAACTCAAAGAGACACATGTTACATTACAAATTATCCGAAGAAAACCTCAAACACTTAAACATTTTTCATTTTTTGTTTAGTGTTATTCATTATCATTAAGTTATTCAATATGCTGAGTAGTAACCTTTTTTTAGACGGGGTAGACCTGAGCAGTTACAAAATGTGAACTATTACAAATGACAGAACCTGCTATATACGAAGGAATAGCGCTTATCTCAGACCCCATTCATGGCTATATCTCCTTTACAGTACCGAGGGGGACAACAGGCAATGAGAAGACCGAGAAGGATCTTATAGACTCATCATGGATGCAGCGACTCAGGTATATCTATCAGCTCCAGAGTGCAAGATGGGTCTATCCGTCTGCTGAGCATAGCAGGTTTCAACACTCCCTTGGGGCAATGCATATTGCAGGGAGATTTGCAAGGCATCTATATCTCACCCTCAAAGATGTTGCCAAGGATTGCCCTTCAGGGCCATATATAGAAGAACTACTGCGCATAGCCGCTCTTCTCCATGACATAGGACACGGACCATTCGGGCATTTCTTTGATGATAATATACTTAATGAATATTCGGAGACCCATGAGACTATAGGACAGAGGATCATAAGTGAGGAGCTAAGGGGTATAATAAAGAATATCAGACGAAGCCCAAATGGTGAGTTTTCTCCAGGTGAGAGGATAGACCCTGGTCACGTGGCATTTATTATAGGCAAGGGGCCTAATAAGGTCATAGGTGTATACCCCAAATGGCTTTTATTTTTGCAGCCCCTTTTAAGCGGTATATATACGGTAGACAATATGGACTATGTATTGAGAGACTCATATATGTGCGGTGTTGCTATCGGACCTGTAGATATAAACCGTCTTATCTATTATTCATTCCTGACAGAGAAGGGATTGACGCTCCACCGTGCCGGGCTGTCGGCGCTTAACATGTTCTTAAATGCACGGCTCTATATGTATAGCAATGTCTACTACCACAGGACAACGCGTGCCATAGACTTACACCTGCGCGAAATCTTCAGAGACACAATCAGGATATTATTTCCTTACAATCCGGCAGAGAGATTAGATAAGTATATTTCTCTTACCGACTGGTCACTGCTTGAGGCTGTCAGGGGATGGAGTAAGTCTAAAAACTCAAAGAAATGCAGGCTCTATCCTGAATGGGATAGGATTCTAAGCAGAGAGGTAAAGTGGAAGATGGCCTATGACAGGACACTATCCATAGGTGAGGTTGAGAAGGGAAGGAGGTTCCTCTCTCAGGAAGAGTTGCAGGAGGAGATAAAGGGCCGTCTGCCGGCGGCGATTAAAGGTCTCTCTTTTAAGGTTGATATGGCGAGTCAGGACCCACGGCCTATTAATCCCCTGATGATGGGGGATAGGCAGATATACGTGTACAGCCCATCTACTAAAGCGGTCTCGAAAGAGGCGCTTAAGGAGTTCTTTGACTATATACCCGCCAAGGTCGTTCTCTGCCGCTTATTTGCCTTAGACCATAAGCATGATGCTGTGCTCGCCTCTGCGGCAGAGAAGGTGTTACTGCACGAAGAAAACAGCGCAAGGACTAACGTCTAAAACTTTTCCTACCACCGCCACCACCGCCACCACCATGCCCTCTGCCCCCACCCCTACTATCCCTGGTATCCCTCTCGGTGCGGGGTTTTGCCTCTGTAACAGTAATGTTCCTATCTTTAACAGATGTGCCATTAAGCATTGAAATGGCATTTTGGGCCTCACCTGATGTGGACATCTCCACAAAACCAAATCCCCTCGGCTGACCTGAGTATTTATCTGTGACTATCTTCACAGATTCAACCGTGCCTGCCTGAGCGAACAGTTCTGTTAAATCCTTTTCAGACGCCTCATACGAGAGGTTCCCTACAAAAAGCTTTGTGCCCATATAATATATCCTCCAATTAGTAAAAGTATGCTACAGCATGAATGATTTAACGGTCGTTGTCAAGCTAAATAATTCATGCTGAAAAAATCACGCCCATTCTATAGCACGTATACATGCAGCCATATGCCCCTCTCCAAAGTCATCGAGAGGGGGTATGACTTCCTTACATTTCGGGAGCATTTTGGGACACCTCGTATGGAATCTGCACCCGGCCGGAATATTTATCGGGCTCGGGACATCTCCTTCCAATAAAATGACCTTTCTCTCTTTCTGTGAAGGGTCAGGAACAGGGATAGCAGAGAGGAGCGCCTGGGTATATGGGTGTAATGGCCGTTTATACAGATCTTCCACCTCTGCAAGCTCCATAATCCTGCCAAGGTACATGACAGCCACCCTGTCACTAATAATCCTTACTATATTTAAGTCATGAGCAATAAAGAGATAGGATATATGATATTCCTCCTGCAGATCTTTGAGGAGGTTTATAACCTGTGCCTGGATGGATACATCGAGCGCTGATACAGGCTCATCGGCAACTATCAGTTTTGGCCTTAAGGCTAAGGCCCTTGCTATGCCTATCCTCTGCCTCTGCCCCCCGCTGAATTCATGGGGGTACCGGCTCATAACATCCGGGTTAAGCCCAACCCTCTGCAGGAGATGTGCCGCTTCCTGCTGCCTGTCCTGTTTAGTCCCAACCTTGTGGATAATAAGAGGTTCTTCCACAATCTCACCTACAGTAAGGCGTGGATTCAGAGAGGCGTAAGGGTCCTGGAAGATTATCTGCATCTCCCGGCGCAACTCCTTCATCCTTTTTCTGCCGGCCTTGCTGATGTCTTCACCCATAAAGACAATCTCCCCTCCTGTTGGCTCTATCAGCCTTAATATAAGCCTGCCGGTTGTTGACTTGCCGCAGCCACTCTCACCAACGAGGCTTAAAACCTCATTTTTACCGATCTCGAAATTTATGCCGTCAACAGCATGGACAACCCGCCGCCTTTGGCCGAAGGCGCCCTCGTCAACAGGGAAGTGTTTTTTCAGGTCTCTAACTGATAATAATGTGTTCTGCATAGTCACAGTCAGATTAAAAAATCAAAAATCAAAATGTAATGTAAAATGTAAAAAGGATAGCTTCCTTCATTTTTTAATTTTGCATTGTCATTTTGATTTTTGACTTTTGATTTTTTAATCTGTCATTTTGCATTTTGACCTTTGATTTTTGCATTTGCTTTCACATCCACCCAGCACCTCACTAAATGTCCGCCACCCACATCCGCAAGTTCCGGTTCTTCCCCCCTGCATCTGTCAATTACATATTTACACCTCGGATTAAACCTGCAACCCGAAGGGAGATCAGACAGCCTTGGCACCATCCCTTTGATAGTCCTAAGCCTCTTTTCCCTCTCCTCCCCAAACCTGGGGATAGAATCCAATAAGCCGATAGTATAGGGATGAAGCGGGTTATTAAAAAGCTCTTTAGTTGCGGCATATTCAACGATCTTCCCCGCATACATTATGGCCACTTCGTCTGCCGTCTCCGCTATTACCCCTAAATCATGGGAAATCAGGATTAAGGCGGTGCTGAGTGTTTCAGTCAGCCCTTTGAGCAGCCTAAGTATCTTGGCCTGGATGGTGACAACCAGGGCTGTGGTCGGCTCATCGGCAATAATCAGGGCAGGCTCACATGCTATAGCCATTGCGATCATTACCCGCTGCCGCATCCCGCCGCTTAACTGATGCGGATACTCCTTTATCCTCCTTGAAGGGTCGGGGATGCCGACCAGTTGAAGCAATGACTCAGCCTTCTCAAAGGAAACAGACCGCTTATTCCCCCTGTGGACACGGAATATCTCTGCTATCTGATTTCCTATGGAAAAGACAGGATTAAGTGATGTCATGGGGTCCTGAAATATCATCGCAATACGGTCGCCCCTGAGCCTTCTTATCTGCTCATCATCGAGCTTTAAAAGGTCGTGGCCGTCAAAAAATATTCCGCCCGAAACTATCTTCCCCGGCGGCGGCACAAGCCGCATCATACTCAGTGCAGTTACACTCTTGCCGCAGCCTGATTCACCAACAAGCCCCAGGATTGTCCCTTTGTTAATACTGAAACTTACATCATCAACGGCATGTATCGTGCCCTCCGAGGTATAAAAATAGGTCTTTAGTTTATTTACATTGAGCAGCATGAGGCGGACACTTACGGTTTAGCGCTCGATACCAACGACAGGTATATCTTGGCATCCCTGTTCTCCGGGTCTATGGCAAGGGCATTTTTCCACTCCCTGATGGCCATATCAACAAATCCCTTCATATAGTATGTAATACCAAGGTGTATATGGGCAGGGAGGTGTTTGGGGTTTATAGTAAGCGCCTTTGCAAAGGCATCTATAGCTGTCTCAAGCCCTCCGCTGTCTCTGTATGCTACACCGAGCCGGGTGATTATATCTGCAAATTTAGGGCGCAGCCTCAACGCCTTTTTATATTCTGCAACAGCCTCTTTATACCTTCCCAGATCATAATACTGTTCACCGAGGCGCGCATGTTCATTTGCCAGCTTACCCTCGATATAGGGGTCTTTAACCCTGCGGGCCTTGCAGACGGTCTTGACTGCCTTGTTAAATATCCTGTGTGCCTCGTCGTATCTCCCAAGCTCATTATATACTATAGAAAGATTGAGGGCAGCCTCAGTATAGGCGGGGTTTATCTTAATAGCCTGCTCAAAACATGGCGCCGCCTTCTCTAAGATACCTTTACGGTGATATATAACACCGATTTTATTATGTACATCAGCAAATCTGTCAGGACTATCCTTGACAATGTCGAGGAAACAATTTAATGCCTCATTAATCTTACCCTGCTCAAAGCTAACCCCTCCCCGCTCATATAATTCCTGCTGTTCCTGTGTCATGGGTGGTAGGTTACTCTAAAAGAAAAAGGGTGTCAACAGCTCTTCTTCCCCCAAAAATGGAGGATCTGCCTGATAATATAGTTTTTTACTCCAGCTCGATCTTAAGGGTCTTAAGCGTTGCGGAGTTCGCAACCACTGAAAGCGAGCTCAAGGCCATTGCGGCAGCGGCTATAATAGGGTTTAAGTAACCGAGTGCGGCTATAGGGATACCTATTGTATTGTAAATAAAGGCCCAGAACAGATTCTGCCTTATCTTCCTCATGGTCGCCTTTGATAGCCTTATTCCCGCGTATACATCCCTTACATCGTCTTTTATCAGTATGATCCCGCCTGTCTCCTTGGCCACATCGGAACCGCTCCCTATCGCGATGCCGATATCCGCCTGCGCCAGAGCCGGGGCGTCGTTTATCCCGTCGCCTACCATGGCAACGGACTTTCCCTCACCTTGCAATTTTTTGATTAAGCCGGCCTTTTCACCAGGAAGGACGTTTGCGATCACATTATCAATGCCTACCTGTTTCGCGATGGCCCTCGCTGTCCGCTCGTTATCGCCGGTAAGCATTATAACCTCGATCTTTTCCTTTTTAAGCGCTCTTACAGCGGCAATGGAATGCTCTTTAATGGTATCGGCAACGGCTATTATGCCGATGACAGCCTTATTACTGGCCAGAAGCATCGCGGTCCTTCCCTGCTCCTCAAGGGCCCTCATGCGCTCCTCAAAACCGGCAGACTCGATTCCGCTGACCTCCATCAGCCTTCTATTGCCGAAAAGGATTTGGTTGCCTTTGTATGAGACCTTTACCCCATGACCCGGTACCGCCTCAAATGAGGCCGCATCCGGGACATCAATGCCCCTCATCTTCGCGGCCTTTAAAATTGCCTCTCCGAGTGGATGCTCAGAGCCTCTCTCTGATATCGCCGCATACCTGATGACATCGTTTTCCGTGGAGTTGATATTGAGTATGTCCGTTACCGAAGGCTCTCCTTTCGTAAGGGTCCCTGTTTTATCAAAGACAATAGTAGTAAGTTTCTGGGCGCGCTCCAGATATTCCCCTCCCCTTATCAATATCCCCGCTTCAGCGCCCTTGCCCACACCTACCATGAGAGCCGCTGGAGTAGCGATTCCGAGGGCACACGGGCACGAGATTATAAGCACCGCAATGAAAGCAAGCAGGCCCTGGGGGAAGTTTCCTGCAATCCACCATCCAAAAAATGCGATAAACGCCGTTGCCACTACCGCAGGGACGAAATAGCCCGTGACCTGGTCGGCTATCCTCTGTATGGGCGCAGAAGAGGCCTGCGCCTGCTCGACCATCTTGATTATCTGACTGAGAGTCGTCTGTGCCCCGACCCTTGTAGCCTTGAATTTAAGCATCCCGACTTTATTGAGAGTAGCCCCTATGACCTCATCTCCTGGTTTCTTCTCTGCCGGAATGGACTCTCCGGATATCATCTTTTCATCGACCGCGGACGCCCCCTCGACCACAATACCGTCGGTTGGGATCTTCTCTCCTGGCCTCACGACCACAAGCTCGCCTGCTTGTACTGTTTCAGCAGGGACTTCCATCTCCTGCCCCTCTCTTATTACCCTCGCGGTCTGCGGCCTCAAATCGAGCAGTTTCCTTACTGCGGCTGAGGACTTTTTCTTTATAATCTCCTCCATGTATTTTCCAAGAAGGACGAATGCGATGATCACGGCTGAGACCTCGAAGTAGACGTCCCGCTCCTCTACCTTTACAGGCAGGATATCCGGCGCAAAGATGACTATCACAGAATATACATAGGCGACGGTCGTTCCGAGCGCGATAAGGAAATCCATATTTATCATCCTATTCCTTACCGCGTTGTAAGCCCCTTTGTAAAAGCCCCATCCGCCCAGAATCTGGACCGGGGTAACCACTATGAAGAGCCATACGCCCCAGGTAAACCATGGCAGCTGCGGTATCGGCGTCCAAGTAAGTATGGTAGCGCCTGTGGCAAGGCCGAGGAAAAAGGCGGCCCTTAAGACAGCCAGCACCAGGACGCCTGCCAGCGCTATAGATACCCTGCGCTTCATTTTCTCAAGCTCTTCTTCAGGAGCCTCAAATGTCCTCAGGCATCCGTCGCTGCAAAAATAATACATCCTTCCGCCTGCCTCTTTTTTGAGGGATTTATTTTTATCTACGACCATCCCGCAGATCGGGTCTTTGGCGGTCTCAGCGGAGCCGGAAACGGCCTGTACCATCTCTTTGTGAGACTCTTTGTGATACGCCGATGCCTTCTCTACGGCCTTTCCCATGAAAGATTCAGGGTCTGAGTCGAACCGCTCCTTGCATTTTTTAGAGCAGAAATAGATGTCTTGCCCTTGATACGAGCTTTTGAGCGCCGCCTTTGCAGGGTCTACATCCATTTTGCAAACAGGGTCTTTTGCCATAGAATCTCCTTCTCCATCCTTCTCTATTGCGTCACAGGCATTAATAATCAGGTTTAAAATTACCATTTCTATGGCATCTGGGTCAACTATAAATGGTGATTATCCCGTAATAATCTTGTTCAGTGAGTAAAATTACTCATTCATTGAGTATTTATTGACTGCTGTCATGCTTACTGCTATATTATTACATAATGTTCACCAGGTCTCTTGTTCAGACTATCGCCGATGCTATGAAAAACCGCCTGCCGGTATTTCAAGCGCTTACCGGTCCCCGTCAGGTTGGAAAGACTACAATTGCACAACAGGTGATGGATGTCTTGTCCTTCCCGTCTGTTTACGCAACAGCCGATAGTCCACTACCTCCTGGCCCGGAGTGGATTGAAACAAACTGGCGGCTGGCTCAGGTTGAATTTGAACGGCATGGAAAACCTGTCATCCTCGTGCTTGATGAGATACAGAAGGTAAGAGGCTGGAGCGAAACACTCAAATACCACTGGGACCAGGGGAGGCGGAGTAATTATGATATACGGCTTCTTGTGCTCGGGTCATCTGCACTTTTGTTGCAGGAAGGGCTCACGGAAAGCCTGTCAGGGAGGTTTTTTCTGAACAGGTGCATGCACTGGTCGTTTCAGGAATGTAAGGAGGCGTTTGGCTGGAGCCTGAGACAGTGGCTTTATTACGGAGGGTATCCAGGCACAGTTGTATTTTTAAAGGATGAGCAGCAGTGGAAGAGATATGTGTCCGATTCTCTTATTGAGACAGTACTGGCCCGTGATGTGCTGCAGATGCATAGAATTGCCAAGCCTGCTCTCATCCGGCACCTGTTTGCCCTTGCGGCTGCATTTCCGGCACAGATATTTTCCTACAATAAAATGCTCGGACAGTTACAAGATGCAGGTAACACCACGACCCTTGCCCATTACCTGAAGCTCCTTGAGTCGGCGTTTCTCGTCAGCGGCATTGAAGTATACTCAAAGGGGCAGATACGAAAGCGAGGCAGCAGCCCCAAGCTGATACTATGGAATAATGCCCTGATAAATGCCCTTTCATCAAAGACATTTCATAATGCTGTAGGAGATGCCGTATGGTGGGGCCGTCTTGTTGAAAATGCGGTAGGTTCACACCTCTGCAACGGGCTTTCAGGGACTGAATACAGCATTACTTACTGGCGCGAAGGGGACAGAGAGGTTGATTTTGTTGTCACACGTGGCGCAGAATCCTGGGCAATAGAGGTAAAAAGCGGAAGAGCAGGCAAGCTGTACGGAATGGATCACTTCCGCCGCAAATACAAAGATGCGAAGACGCTTATTGTGGGCACGGGCGGTATTCCCCTTGAGCAGTTCTTCATGTCTGACGCAGGTGTGTGGTTTGGAAAATAGCATGATTCCCGCCTTTTTCTGCAACTGTCTTACATAGGATATAATCATGGCAACATCTTGCCTGAGGGAAAAAGGCCAAAATTTATTCCTGTTGACAGCAAAATCTCATCCTGTTACTTTAACCTCAGAAAAACAAATTCCTGGCGTAGCCCGTGCAACATAAAGGATGTAAAGATGACCTCGATGTCTGAGATATTAAGTGCTATTTTGAGTACCACCCAGGTGGAGGAGAATTTGATAGATCACTTCAGCAATGTCTTTGATGTTAAAATTGTGAGGGGAGACTTGTGCAGGATGCCGTTCATAGTAAGCACTGGTATTTAAAACAGGTCAGGCTATTTTCTGATCTTTCAGATGAAGAGATAAAATCAATGGAGTCTATGACACGCATGGAATATGTCCGCAAAGGGCAACCCATTTATATTCCTGGAGACGAGGGTGAAGATGTCTATTTTTTAAAGAAGGGGCGGGTCAAGATCTCCAGGCTCATGGGGGATGGCCACGAGCTGACACTTACCATTCTGGAGCCAGGCGAGATCTTCGGGGAGATAGAGGCATTAGAAGATACCTCCAGAGATTCCCTTGCCGTGGCCCAGGATGACTCCTATCTCTGCGTTATGAGGAAAAAAGACTTTGAGTCTTTCCTTAAGATGAAGCCGGATCTACACATCAAGCTTACAAAATTGATCGGGCTTCGTCTCAAGAGTGTCGAAAACCGCATCGAAGATTTACTCTACAGGGACATCCCGGCACGTCTTGCCCGTCTCCTTCTGAAACTGGCGGAACAATTTGGTTATATAGATGATGCTGGAATCCATATCAGATTACAGTTAACCCATCAGGAGATTGCAAATCTTATCGCGTCCAGCAGAGAGACGGTAAGTCTGACCCTTGGGGGGTTCCGTGAAAAGGGAATTATTGAGTTTAACAGAAAGGAGATATTAATTAAGGATACGAAGGCCCTCGAAGGTTTTTTTAAAAGAATGTAAGCCGCATTACAGAAAGGACTGTATAACCTATATTATATTTGAGCATCAATAACTAAGAAAGGGGGTATGTATTATGGAAAAAAGGACTTTGTTGATCTATTCAGCCGTCATGTTTCTTGTGGCAGTTATTTCTGTCGGGGACATCGAAGCGGCGGAGATGATGAAGATGTCACCTTACATGCAGGAGGAGAAGGTCAAGATGATGCAAGAAATGATGATGTCCATGCAGCCCGACTCCCTGGAGGCATCCATCAAAAGAGGTGAAAAACTCTTCGATGACACAAGGCTCGGGGAGAATACCACCGGACAGAGCTGCAATACCTGCCATCCCAACGGGGGGACGATCGGAGGGGCGGCAGAGATGATGTGGAAGGGGCAGACCATGAAGGTGGCTATCCCGACACTGAAAGAAGCCGCTTCCCACTTTCCGAAGGCGGCAGGCCCCATGAAGGTGGTGACTGATGTTATGGGACAGAATAATATGTGCATCATGGTGTTTTTGAAGGGGCGCCCCCTCGATAAAAACACCCAGGAGGCCGTGGACCTTGCCGCTTATGTGACTTCATTCAGTAAAGGGTTGAAGATGAACCCGGGAGGGGCGAAGATTGTGCCGACCCCGGTGCCTGGGGCTATGTAAAAACGCAAAGTATGGTTAAAGATGTTTTAACATGCGTTATTTGTTGTATGTAATAATAGTCATCACCACCTATCTCCTTTTCATACAGCCTGCAAGAATTGTCTCTGCCAATGAGGAGGAACCCGTCCATGGACGTATCACAGAAGGGGAGCAGGTCATCAGGAAGCGTGCCTGCAATATCTGTCACAGCTTTAACGGGGCAGGGGGGCTTGTGGGACCGGACCTGACACAGGTAGGGATCCGGCGTACAGGGGAGTGGCTTTTCCGGTGGTTTAGCGACCCCCAGGAGATACTTCCCGGTACAAACATGCCAAGGTTTGAATGGGGGTCTGATCAGGAGATATGGGACGTAATCGCCTATTTAGTGGATCTTAAGAAAACGGTGGATACGGCCGCAATCCTCAAGTCACCCACAAAAGAGGAGGCCGGGAGGAGACTGGTGGAGGCCTATGACTGCCGGGCCTGCCACCGGATTGGAGAAGGCGGGAGGGGAAGATTCCCAGATCTGACTCACGTCGGGAGCAAGATCTATCCACAGTGGGAGGTGAACTGGCTGAAGGATCCCCAGGCCATCAAACAAGGGACATTCATGCCCACATTTCCCCTCTCTCTGAAAGAGAGGGAGGCAATCGCCGCCTATCTCCATACATTAAAATAGATTCCGGGGGAGTAGATGTAAGTATAATGTCAAGCAACGGATATCCTGTAATCCATACCTTCCCACTGATCCATCAGGGGATGATAGAAGGTGAAGAGAAATGTGTCACCGGCTTTAAAGGACCCGGAAGGGAGGTCAACATAGAAGGTACCGAGGCCGGAGGGGGAGAGTTCACTGTCTCTGGCTGACCTCCAGTTGTCTATACCCCAGTGCAGAATCGCCGGCTCGTGGGTCACTATCCTTAAGATATCCGATGCCTTCATCCTTTTTATAGGCTTATTCACCTTCCATGCCGAGAGGGGAAGACTTGTCTTTCTGCCGGTATATCTATCGTAGACCTCCGGGATAATGTCACACCCCCTGCAATCCCTCTTTGTCCTCAAGAGTTTTATATACTCTGCATGGGCCCATACAAGTGGTGTGGCAGAACCCGTCCCTCTCCCCTTTAAAAGCCCCTTTTCAGGGATGTCTTCCGCATCCCACACCTGCTCAGAGATCATCCCACCCTCGTTGGCAAAACCCTCCATCGCCTTGAGGTAAAGGTCTGTGGTTCTTCCTGCCAGAAATTCATACATCCCCCTCTCCCCGGTCAGCAAGGGCCATACCCTTCCAATCCCAGATCCATCGAAGGGGGAGCCGTCTGCCTTCTCCCCGTATCCATCATTATTGTACCGGTGCCAGGCCGGTCCATAAGGGGTGTCCACCTTAAGGAGTTTATCCACAGTGGGGATGGTTTTAAGGATATGGGGATCCAGAGGACCCCGTATCCCGTATCTTACAAGCTCAAGAAACCCCACATCCACAACAGCACACTGGGAGCGCTCCCTCTTCACCCCGGCGGGTAGATTTTTTATGGGATAGAAGATTAAGCACTCTGTTCCCCCCATATCCAGGGCCTCAGGGGCAAAGGAGGCGATCCTCTGATAGTGTTCGGTCTGTTCGGGAAAGATGCATCCGCAATCGGTATAGGTCCAGTCCTCGAGTCTTGTCTGCCAGTAGTCTCCAATCTCAAACAGGTATTGTGCCTCCCTCTCATCCCCCTCCTCTTTGGCCCAATGGGCGGCACAGATCAGGGCGGTAATCTCCGCAGCCAGAGTGGAAGGGGAGAAACCCGAGTTCTCCTCCCACCTCTCCTGTTCTGTAACCGGTCCTTCTTTAACCAGAAAGGAGGCGGCCTTTTTTACCATCGGGTAGAAG
Organism: Nitrospirota bacterium; assembly: GCA_016234155.1. Taxonomy (GTDB): domain Bacteria; phylum Nitrospirota; class 9FT-COMBO-42-15; order HDB-SIOI813; family HDB-SIOI813; genus JACRGZ01. The sequence continues at coordinate 22,327 of JACRGZ010000014.1, forward strand.
TCCTCTTTCAGTACCTCCATCTTCTTGAGTCTCCAGGCCAGGATTACGGGGAAGGCGACCTCATCCATCTGTATCCCGTTCCAGTAGTACCTTCCATCGAGCCACATATTCTGTGGCCATGAGCCGTCAGGTCTCTGAGTCCTTTCAAAGAACTTCAATGTCCGGACAGGGGTATTCATATCTCCCATGGCCATGAAACCGAAGGCAATCTTCACAAGGTCCCTCGGCCAGACGAGATGGTATCCTCCTACTTCAGCATCCCCCTTTGACTCCCCCCAGGGGATGGATATCGAGGCGATTACACCGCCCGGATGGGTCTTGTCCTCATGTGCCTTTAAAATCATCGCACTGATCCAGTACAGCCTCCCTCCGTCAGAATCCTCTTTGCTCAAGTCCTCAAGCCAGGAGAGATAGCTATGCCACCCTTTTATATATTCCTTTTCCATCACCTTATATCTCTTCTCCAGGGTCTTATTCGTCTCCAGTACCGCATCCACGTCATCTCCGCCAAAGGAGAGGACCAGCGTAAAATCGTCATAGGGTTCTATCTCGGCAATCAGGGCGATATTCCCATCCTCAACCCTTTTAAAAGACCAATTCATCTTTAGATTATCCTTTAGATCTTGCCATCCATCAGAGAAGCCGGAATAACCGCAGGACATCCTCAGGAAGGGGACATCTGCCGTGAGGGCAAGGGAGATGTCCTCCCTCCATGCAATAAGATAATCCCTCTTATTGTAGCGGGCACACCTGCCGGAGTTTCCATAACCCCGATTCTTTATGCGGGGGGCAAGGAGGATATAGAGATGATAGTCCTCTATCCTCCCCTTCAATGCCTGGAAGGAGGTCTTGATCACGAGGGAGTGTGCATCGGGATCGGTCAGGATGTCTTTGATCAGCCTGTATCGTCCATTCTTTGCCGTACTGATAACCCTGTAAGCGAGGGCCCTTGGATCGATATATTCTATGGTGGAGACGGCGTCCCTCCTCTCCTCATCAAAAAAGGTCTTTCCATCGCTGATGAGGAATTGGAGGTCTCTTGTGTTGGCCGTGTCGATGGTAGGATAAAAGACCTCGGTCACAATCCCGTTGGCAATGGTAAACCAGACCTTCGACTCCTCATTGCAGGCCGTCCCTATCCCCTGCTTTGAGGCAGGAGACCAGTTGGGAGTAAGCCCTGGTCTTCCAAATGGCTCTTTCATCTCGACACCTCCATTACCACTTTAATATCCCCCTCTTCTTTTCTAATGGCGGAGCTAAAATCTTCCATCAGGACCCTCCTCGTTATCATGCGATTTAGAAGCCCTGGCCATCTCTCCTGAAAGTCTTTAAAATGCTTAACTGCAAGATCAAAATGTCTTTTATTTGCATTTA
>JACRGZ010000108.1 GCA_016234155.1 Nitrospirota bacterium
TAATTGGTGAATGATTTTCTCCTGCTCCTTGACAGCGGCATGTAAAAAGGAATAACATTCAACATTGTAATTTCAAGGGTGCTTGACAATTTTTCGAGAGACTGGTAACTTAATAATAAGGTTAATAAAAAAAAGGAATGGATAAGAAGACATACATAATCTTACCAATAATCGCAGTTGGATTCCTTGCCATATTTATTATATCTACCATTGCAAAAGGGGGTACGATAATCGGATCAAGGCACGATCTGATAGGATTCAACAAAAGGGCCTTTGGGACGCCGGATACAGGCCCCATGACAGGCGCTTCATTTAATGATTACAGACAGACATGCATCTATTGTCATACCCCCCATAATGCAAATAACGCTGCACCCCTCTGGAACCGCCAGCTTCCGGAGCAGAGCGGATACCAGATGTATACCAGTCCGAATTTTGATTCAAAGCCAGGTCCTGCCCCTGATGGCATATCCCTTGCGTGCCTATCCTGTCATGATGGATCTGTGGCAGTAGATTCTATAAGGGTTACGCCAAAGGATTTTGTTGATGCCGGCACCCATTACAGGATGAGCGAAGAGGGTTCAGTAGGGTCGGATAGTTGCGGAAAGTGCCATAACAGGCGGGCAGGCGCCTACGGCGGCATAGCCAATGCCCATGACGCCACTATCAGATATCTGTCAAAGGATCTAAGGGACGATCATCCGATATCTATGAAACTCCCGACATTTGACATGGATCCTCAATTTAATCAGCCTGCTATCATGAAGGATGATGGGGGTCGGATGTTTCCTAATGGTGTCCAGACCTTCGAAGGTGATAAGGTGCAGTGCGCCTCATGCCATGACCCGCATAACCCGGACGAGAGGAATGTAGAAGGAAGGGATCCGTTTTTGAGAACCTCAAATAGGGGAAGCGCCCTCTGCCTAACATGTCATGCGAAGTAGTAGACTAAATTTCAAATTTCAAAGTTCAAATATCAAATATCAAACAGCAATGTCGAATGACAAAGCCCAGATGATGGAAAAATGTCAAATGTCAAATTTCAAAGCCCAAAACAGGAAAAGTTCAAATGTCAAAGCTCAAAGTTCAAACATTCCGTATTTATTTGACATTTGTCATTTGGATTTTGACATTTATTTGACATTTGTCATTTGGATTTTGACATTTGTCATTTTAGCATCACTATCCTCCTGTGCGACAACCAAGGTAGAGGAGGAGATGATCTGGCCCCTGCCGCCTGATGAGCCGAGGATAAAATTTATAAGGTCGATTTACTCTTCTTCCGATATTGAACAAAGGTCATTTGGAAAGAGTATTACGGAGTTCGTAGTGGGGGAAGAACCGGTAGCCAGGATGATAAAGCCCTATGCAGTTCATGCTGATAAAGATGGGAGGATCCTTGTTGCTGATGCGGGATGGAGGAAGGTTCTGGTCTTTGATGTAAAAAATGGTAAATTCTCTATCCTTGGCGAGGGAGGTCCCGGGATATTGGCCAAACCTATGGGGGTTACCACGGATTCGCACGGAAGGATCTATGTAACAGATACACTGCAGGATAGGGGTGTTGTATATGACCATGATGGGAATTTCCTTTTTGGGATAGGGGAGAGGGGGAGATTTCTTCAACCCGTTGGTATAGCCTTAAATGAGAATCTTAAAAGGATATATGTAGTAGATACACAAAAGCATAATATCTCGGTATTTAGCATGGATGATGGAAGGTTCCTCTCTGAGATAGGTAAAAGAGGTATGAGTAATGGAGAGTTTAATTTTCCGACCAATATAGCGATTGATAAGGATGGCAATCTATGCGTGATGGATACCTTCAATTTCCGCGTACAGATTTTAGATGCAGACGGTAAGTTTCTCTCTAAATTCGGCTCTGTTGGAACTGCCTTCGGGTCATTTTCAAAACCTAAAGGTATAGGCATTGATAGCGAGGGGCATATATATGTAACAGATGCCGCCTTTAGCAATGTCCAGATATTTGACAAGAATGGCCAGCTCTTGCTATTCTTTGGCGAATTTGGGAATAAGAATGGGCAGATGTGGCTTGCCGCAGGGATGCATATTGATGAAAATGATACGATCTATGTTGCAGACCAGTATAATAAGAGGATTGATATATTCCAGTATCTTGGCGAGAAATATAAGAAGAAACAGGAAGAGGCCAAGGCTATAGGCATGAAGAAGGTTGAGGCTAAGGTTGAGGCTGAGAAAAAGGGAGAGGATGCAGTAAAGGCTGGGACTCCGGATCAGGATAAGATCAATAAGAAAGGGGCCGGCAATTAATTTAAGGAGGATATTTAGTAAATGTTAAGAAAAATTTACAAAATCTTAACCAATTCTTAATAAACAGGAGGTATAAATTATGGTATATGTAGAAAGAATGAGTATTAACAACAAGGAAAAGGAGGTGAGAAAATGATAAAACTTATTTCTAAGACAGACGGTAAGACAGCCGTTACCCTGCTTATACTAGGGGCTGTTTTACTCCTTGCCATCTTCATGATCCCTATCATGAGGGTAGATGCCGCACATTGTACGAATACCACTGTAACTCCATGCACGGAAGATATAAGGAATACAAAACACAACCTGAATGAGAATACCGACATAGGGCCGATTACCGGAACAACAGAGGTATGTATCTTCTGTCATACGCCACACGGAGCAAGGTCTACTATCGGAAGCGCCCCAACTGGCCAGGCGCCATTATGGAACCGGGCCATCAAGGTTACAACTAATTATCAGATGTATAGCAGCCCTAACTTTGATGCCGTTGATGCTACAGGAGGGCCAAAGGGTGTATCCCTGGCCTGCCTCTCATGCCATGATGGTACTATCTCATTCGATTCCTTGATCAACCCGCCCGGCTCTGGAGGCTTTATCCCCGGCAACCTTACAGATACATCCGGTTCTGGTACAAGTATGGGCATGACATTTGGCGGCCCTGGGGTTGATGGCACGAACTCGATGAATGAGACTACAAGGGGCCAAGATCTGGCGGGTGGATTTGCAGCGGGTACTACCACTCCTGGGGGCCAAGATCGCGTATATGATGGCACAGGCGGAGGACTTGGTATGAATCCCTATCCAAACCTCACCCAGGATCTAAGGGATGACCACCCCATAAGCATGCGGATGCCATCTACCGATCCGCAGTTTAATGACGCCCTGAACAATAGTGACTTTGATGGTGGCACTGAGGGCTTGAATGTGAGGTTTGTAAGCCGCTATGCCTCAGGAAGTAGGATCTGGTCTACTGACAAGAGGGACAGGATCAGGCTATATCCATCAGCTACTGGTGACTCTGATTTTGTGGAGTGCGCCTCATGCCACAACCCGCATACACCAAGGCCGCTCTTCTTGAGACTTCCAACTATTAATGGTGGTAGTGTGGGCACCGAGTTCCCCACAGGAGCAAATTTTACTGGTGGTGGTTTTGGAACAATACTTATAAATAGCTTAGGTGGTCCAGTATTTAATGGTGCCACTTCAGTTTCGCCCAATGACCTGGCGCACAACCCGAACCAGGGGAGCCTGGTATGTCTCTCCTGCCATCATAAGTAGGGATAGGTTGATAACGTAGGGGCGATTCGCGAATCGCCCGCTCCTTCTTTCGTAGGGTAGAGGCAGTTAACCTCTACCCTAATTTTCTGTTAGGGGTGTTAAAATGTAGGGGCTAACACACATTTGCCCCTACATTCGATTTGAATTATTTTATCTTTTGTGTTATAAGAATGGGCCATATGAAGAGGATATATTCATGGGTCATAGGGAGGCGTAAGGGATTATGTCTTCAAATTTTTTTTATAGCCTTTTCGTATGCCGCATCTTATCACCTTCCTTTTCATCCTTACATCTATGCTGCACAAAAGGATATTAAAAAAGATGATATTGCTGCCGAGGTAAATGGTGTGCCTATCAGCAAGAAGGAGGTATCTGACCTTGTAAGCTCTACCCTGCCAAGGATCACGGGACACAGAACCCTTCCAGAAGAGAGGATGAGATTCTTTAGGACTCAGGCATTAAATCAGCTTGTTGAGCAAGAACTCCTCTACCAGGAGGCGAAGAGGGAGAAGGTTAAGGTTAAGAAGGCTGAGATCGAGGAAGAGCTAAAGAAGATAAAGAATAGATATCCTGATGAGAAGAGCTTTAATGAGGACATAAAGAGGAAGGGCTTAACAGTTGATGAGATAAAAAAGGGCATTGAAAGATATCTCTTGATTACCAAGATTATGAAGACAAAGGAGAAGGAGATTGATGAAAAGGTTGTAATCAAGGATGAAGACCTCCTCCCATATTATGAGAAGAACAAAGATAAATTTATCCTGCCGGAGCAGATCAGGATAAGACAGATCATGATCTCTGTTGATCCTGGTGCAGGCGAGCAGGAATGGAAGGAGGCGGAAAAGAGGGCAGATGAGATCTCAGGAAAGGCAATAAAGGGCGAGGATTTTGCTAAATTGGCAAGGGAGTTCTCAGATGATAAAGAGACCAGAGAGAACGGGGGAGATGTTGGACTGATGCACAAAGGGCAGATGCCCATGCCGGAGATAGAGGGGTTCGCCTTTTCTTTAAAGGCGGGAGATATATCCCAGCCTGTCAGGACTATATATGGTTATCTTGTCATCAAGGTAGAGGAGAAAAGGCCTCAAAAACTCCTTCTATTTTCCGAATTAAATAAGGATCTTTTGAAGGGAGAACTATCAGACTCTACCAAGAGGAGTCAACGAGAGGAGTGGCTCAAAGGCCTCAGGGAGAAGGCAGATATAAAAGTCTATGAAAAGTAGGCATCAGCCCCTCTTAACCTTAGCCTCAACCTCAACCTTCTTCCGGGCCTTAGCCTTAACCTTCTTCTTTTTCTTCTCATCCCCCCTTGAGGCCCGGCTTCTTAATCTCAATGGGAATATCGAATTAAGTTATAGCGACATAAAAACAGCTATTAATGATGATGCAACCTCCACTCAATCTTTTATGCAGAGATATAGCCTGGGGAGTTTCGGTAATCTGGGAACCTCGAGGATCGGCGCCTATAATGCCAATTTCTCGTTCATCGACCAGGGGACAAGGACTGATGGCGATGACCAGGGTGATCTGAAGATGTACAATTACAACATTAATGCCAACCTCCTTCCCAGGTGGTATCCACTATCTATATATGCCCAGCGCGTAATCACTGAAAATGAATTTCACCAGACCACAAAGAATAGAACTGATACATTCGGTATAAACTGGTTAATCACCACAAGGTATCTGCCAAGGATCTCTATAAGCCTGAATCAGACAGACTCAAGGTTTGACAGTTCAACTACACCGGAGGCAAGGGTCAGGTCGGCAAGTATTTATACATCTAAGAGCCTTGGACCGACAAGCCTGACTGCAGGCTACCAGCTTACAGAGACAGACACCGGTAACGGCGACCCATTGAGATTCCACAACTATAATCTAGGTCTGTCCGGGGGGATTCCTCTTATCTCAGGCAAGGACCTAACAATCGGCCTTCGCGCAAACTATACAACCAATGTTTCATCACCTACCACCTCAACAGCGGGAGCCGAGGTGGTACAACAGAGGGGAGCCGGCGCAACACTCTCCTATCGTCCAAGCATTGAGTGGCTAAGCAGCTTTTCATACGACTATAACGAGACACCAACGGGGAGCCAGCCATTCAAAACCCATATAGCAACGGCAAACATAAATGGAAGACCAACAACCACTACAGACATTCATACATCCTATAGATTCCTCCTTTTTGATATCGGCGATACTACAAGGACCCTTTCGAACTTTGCCAATATCGGATTCGGTTACAGACCGATCTTCGGGCTCTCTACCGGGGTCGAGGTCTCAGGCGGGGAAACCGATGTCTCAAGTACGACCGATAGCAGATCCATATTCCAGAACTATACCTATTTTGTAAGCTATTCTAAACCACTTAAACTGATTCAGGTAACTACAGGATACAACCTAACATATGGGAGTAGCCAATCCAATTCCAGCGCTTCATCAAATACCATTACGAATACTATGAATCTTGGTATATCAAATATTGAGACCAGGATCGTGAGGGTCTCATTTAACTATAGTTTCACTGATACGAGCTCAAACCAGGGTAATGATCAGAGATCCAATTATTATAGCCTCTCAGCGGACACTTCATACTTTAGAAATATATTAAGAAATGGCGACGGCCTCTATATATCAGGAACAACAAGCTATACGGTAACAGATACCGCCGGCAACACCCTATCAGTGGATACAAGGGCTACCTACTATTTATTCGCTAACCTGACATTCGGGACCGGCTGGAACCATGTAGACAACTCAGAAAACGTATCTGGGAATCAGGAAAATATATTTGGCGAGATCCAGTGGACAACAAGTCCCTTTAGGAGGGCGAGTTTAGTCTTAAGCATTAAGGAGACCCTTCAGGACTCTGATACAGGCATAGATAGGGATATAAAGGAGGCAAGATCCTCCTTGAACTATGGGCTTGGGAAGATCCTATTTAACATTGAATATAGATTCACAGATGAGGATACAGAGTCCTCTGAGACCAGGACACAGTTCTTTTATGTAAAGGCATCAAGGCCGTTTTAAGGGGGGAATTTGAATATAATGTCAAATGACAAAGCTCAAAGTTCAAATGGCAAAATATACGACCTAGAAGAGAGGACCGCCAGGTTTGGAGAGAATATAATTGAGTTTGTAAAATCCTTTGAAAGAAATGATGTTAATCGCCCATTAATCAGCCAGATTGTGAGATCGGCTACAAGTATTGGTGCAAATTACATGGAGGCAGATGGAGCAGAATCAAGAAAAGACTTTCACCATAAAATTGCTCTTTGTAAAAAAGAGGCAAAAGAAACAAAACATTGGTTAAGAATGATTGAAAAAGCAAATCCACAGAAGGGCATCGATTGCCGAAAATTATGGGCAGAAGCCCAGGAATTAACATTAATTTTTTCTTCGATTCTATTGTCGAGAAAAAGTTTAAATGTCAAATAAGCTGATGGAAAAATGTCAAATGTCAAAGCCCAAAGCCCAAAACAGGAAAAGTTCAAATGTCAAAACTCAAAGTTCAAACATTCCGTATTTATTTGACATTTGTCATTTGGATTTTGACATTTGGATTTATCGGCCTTACTGCATCTTGTTCCCGTGAAACACCGACTGGGAAGGGATCAGAAAGTAAGGGTCAGAAGTCAGAAGACATGGTTTTAATTGATGCCGGTGAGTTTACTATGGGGTCTGATAAGGTAGAGATTAAAGAAGAGCCATTAAAGCCGCTGGAGCCCCTCTTTAAGGCAGAGAAGCCGAGGCATAAGGTCTTCTTGAAGGCATTTTATATAGACAAATACGAGACAACCAATTTAAAATATAAGAAATTTGTTGATGCCACAAACAGAAAACCACCTGGAACCTGGAATGATGGAAAGTATCCTGGTGGAAGGGATAATCACCCTGTCACCCTGGTTGCTTGGCAGGATGCGGATGAATATTGCCGCTGGGCAGGGAAGAGGCTTCCAGCAGAGGCCGAGTGGGAGAAGGCTGCAAGGGGATGGGATGGGCGGCAATTCCCATGGGGAAATGATTTTGACGGCTCAAAAGCAAATACAGAAGAATCGAAACTTGATGATACCGTACCAGTGGGGAGTTATGAACAAGGGAAATCCCCATATGGGGTATATGATATGGTAGGGAATGTGTGGGAGTGGACTGCCGACTGGTATCGACCATACCCCGGGAATAAGGAGGAAAATGAATTTTTTGGAGACGCTTTCAAGGTTGCAAGGGGAGGGGCTCACGGTACCTCTGGTGGACACTATATTATCCGGCAGCTCTATCGGACGTCATTTAGATTTTTCTTTTATCCGGACAAATCGTATACTGACGTTGGTTTCAGGTGCGCAAAGGATGGATAAATATAAAATGACAAATTACAAAGTTCAAAGTTCAAAGTTTGAAACAATTAAGGTTCAAATGTCAAAACTAAAAGTTCAAACATTTGAGGCTCTTGCAAAAGTGTCATCCCCGAGTGTTTTTATCGGGGATCCAGGTTTTAAAGTCATTGAAAATCAATGGATTCCCGCTCATAAACTCTGCGGGAATGACAAGAAAAAGAGTTTTGCAAGTGTCTCTTTTGTCATTTGGATTTTGACATTTGGATTTATCATCCTAACTGTCTCTTGCTCCTCCCCAGACCTTCAGCCTAAAGGTGATAGGCCGTCGAGTACTATCGTCTGGCCATTGCCTCCTGAGCAGCCAAGGATCGCATTTATGCGGAATATTGCCGAACCGAAAGACCTCGGGATAAAGAAGTCCTTTTTCAGGAAGGTATTCGAATTCATCGTTGGGAGAGAAGCTGAACCGCATATGATCAGGCCGTATGGTGTTTTTTCAGACGGGAAAGGGAAGCTCTATGTAGCGGATACAGGGCTTCAGGCGGTCCATATATTCGATTTTGCAAATAAGAAATATCAGCAGATCTTTAAACTGCCAGGCGGAAGGCTTCTCTCTCCTATTGGAGTAACAAGCGATCCTTCAGGAAAAATCTATGTCTCTGATTCGGTTATCAACAGGGTCTTTGTCTATAGCAGCAAGGGAGAGTTCTCCTTTGTTATTGGCAAGGAAGGCGACCTCCAGAGGGCGGCTGGAATTGCTGTGAATCCACAAAATGATCAGATATATGTGGTAGATACAGCGGGTCATAAGGTTGTTGCCTACGATCAGACCGGGAATAAGATTGCCGAGATTGGGCATAGAGGGGGCGAGAATGGGGAGTTTAATTTTCCGACCCATATATCGATAGACAATGATGGAAGGCTCTATATAACAGATTCCATGAACTTTAGGGTCCAGGTCTTTGAGGCGGATGGGAGGTTTATAAGTAAATTTGGGAAGCTTGGGAACAGGCTTGGTACATTCTCAAAGCCTAAAGGGATCGGGGTAGACAGGGAGGGTCATGTCTATGTCGTTGATGGGATATATGACACTGTCCAGATATTTGACAGCGAAGGGAAGCTTCTGTTAAACTTTGGCAAGTCCGGGACAGGAGATGGAAATTTTTGGCTTCCTGCAGGGATATTTATTGATGGTAAAGATCATATATATATTGCCGATACATATAATAATAGGGTTTCTGAATATAGATATCTCCCGCAGCCTGAGGAGGAAGTAACAGAAGGGAAGGAGTCCCCCACAGACGGCCTGGGAAATAAGGAGGAGGATAGAAAAAAAGGGAAGTAGCTTACAGGATGATGTGTAATCTACTTCCCTTTTATATAGATGGTCTCACATCTTACGATAGAAAAGACCTATACCAAAATGAAAAGATTAGGCTTTTTATCAAGCATGATATTATATGAGTGGTATGATTGTTGCAACAAAATCGAGAAAGGGGCCAATTGCATGAAGTCTAAGCTAATACTAATTTTTGCCTTTTACTTGTTGATCCTTACATCTCACGTCTACGCCTTTGTTGCTGCACCTACAGAGGATGTTAAAAACACAAGACACAATCTTTCATCTTCTGGGCCTACCGAAAGAAATGTATTCGTGTCTTCCGTAGCAACTCCCACGACCACTGAGATCTGTGTGTTCTGCCATACACCGCATGGCGCAAATCCGGATGCCGTCTCCTTTGGCGCCCCTATATGGAACAGGAGGCTCTCTGGTGAGACCTATACTATGTATGACCAGGTCTGGTCTAAGTCATTCGAAGGGACATTAAATACCGGTCAGCCAACCGGTTTTTCAAGGCTATGTCTCTCATGTCATGACGGGACAATAGCATTGGGCAGGTTGATAAACCCACCCGGATCAGGTGGTTTTGTAAGGTTTGATGATGCTACTTCTACCCTCAAGACTTTTTCCATGACATATCAGAACAGTCAGACATCAGGCTGTGTTGGGGCCGATTGTATACCTATTGGCGCCGGTGTAACAACGGGCGATACAAGACTGCTTGGCGTAGACTTAAGAAATGATCATGCCATCTCATTTCTCTTTGATACAGCCCTTGCAGTAAAGGATGGAGAGCTCGTTGATCCTGGTGCGGGGATTACATTGCATCAGGGTCAGGATGTCTCATTAACAAAACCTGGCATAGATCCTAATCTTTCTCCTGTAAAAAGACATGTAGGGAACGACCCTAATGTGGCAGATTCTGTCCAGTGTACCTCATGCCACAATCCGCACCAAGTGGACTATCCAAAATTCTTGAGGGCAAACAGGCTCCAGCTTGATTTTAGCGGAGGGGCATGCGCGGAAGGCGGAGGATTAGCAAACTGTCCCCCAAAGACAGCTAGAACTTCACCTGATAACCTACCTAATACAGCAATTATCTGTCTTTTCTGTCACGATAAGCCTGGGGTGCCCTATAACACTGCTGACCTATCAACACATTTTATTGATCCAACAAAGATCAATCTGACATCAACTGTATCCAAACCACTAACAACAGACCTTTTTGGTACCACTGCACAACCGCTTTCATCGGTAATAAATCAGACCCCAGCCACAGTAACTGTTGCCCAGAGGGCATGCCTTGCGTGCCATGACCCTCATACAGAGCAGGGGGCAATAAGACTCCTGCGTCAGGGCGCAGACAATTCAGTCAATCCGCCTGATGTGGCAATTGAGCAGACATGTTATCAGTGCCATTCACCGACACAAAATAGTTTTAACACTATAGATACCACGGATTGTCCATCGTCAAGTACCAGTTTCTTTGTCGACAAGCCAGATTGTCCACCCGATGTCCTGACCCAGTTCCAGAAGGATGTAGGAACCGGCGGTACAATTAACACCATATGCAATGGCGAGGCAGATGATCCTGACTTCTGTGCCCCAGAATTTGGGCTTACGCCATCTAATCCACCTGCTTCGGATCGTATATGTAATAACGCCTCCTGCGGAAGCGCCATGAATCTGAGGCTTGGTCTTGGGCATCAGCCTGTATTTACAGATAACCCAGCGGAGGGGGTTCAGATGAATTCTGATAACCCTGTGGTATCCACCTTTGGCGAGCCATTTACCATACCAATAAACAACAAGGCAACACCTGGAGGAAGCACTCCATATGTAGATGATACCAAGCATATAGAGTGTGTTGATTGCCATAATATGCACAGGGTCAACAGGACCAATAGATTTAGAGGAATGCCTGGCATTACTATTGGGACAGGCGCCTTTGGTACCACACTTGATACATCAGGGGGCTTATTCCCTCCACCCATTGTTGCCCAGACCCTGGATAATAAGGATGTAACAAGGGAGCCGTATATATTTGAGGTCTGCTTAAGATGCCATGGAAATACCTTTAACTCCCATGTAAAAGAACAGAGGGTAACAGCATTTGGCTCCGGCCTTACAGTGCAGTTAAGAGGGAATAACTCGGGCCAGTCACCAGCGGTACCTGACTTTAATTATAGTAATCCTAGTCCTAATCCTACCAGCACAACCCTGGGTGCTGGTAGTAATAAGAGGAAGGAGTTTGACCCTTGCGCCAAGCCTTTTTATACCCCCGCTAACATCAAAAATGCTGCTGATTGTAGTCGGAATAATCCTGTCCTTGCAACCGTAGCAAAGCTTTCAACAAGTCTAAACAATGGACTTCCAGGATTTAATACCGCCTTCCATCCTGTCGCAGCCCCAGGCCGGAATCAGTCAGGGGTGTTAAATAACTGCGGCACCTTCACTGTCGTTAATAATGAAGGACGGTGTTCAGGGGGTGGACAACTATTGGGCCAGCTCTCAAGGAAAAATACTATCCACTGCACAGACTGCCACAATTCAGACCTCTTTGGCACATTTTCCGGAGGATTTTCCCAGCCGCAGGATAACGATGATAAACTCCCAGTGGCGATCCCTGATTTCCCAGGACCTATAACCTTTGATGATACCAGGGGGACACCCTATAAGCGTGGGGCCACGTCAGTCTTTTCCTGGGCTACGGACTATGAAGGTGACCTTGGCCGGAATACAAACATACTTAATTTTTCAGCAACCCTTGCATCATTGAATAACCCCAATACACCCCAGGGCCCCCATGGTTCCAAGTGGAGACGCATACTGAGGTCAAACTATCAAACCCGGCTGGCAAATAAAGATGGTAATGACGTAGGGGGTGGATATGATAGCCGGAACTTTGCCCTCTGTTATAACTGCCACAATGAGGCGGCATTTATAACCAAGGAGTGGCAGAATCCTAGTGACCGGCTAACAAACTTCTATCGATCCGGCACGGGGAACCTCCACTGGATTCATCTTGTAGATCAGACACAGGCGAGGTGCCATGAGTGCCACTATAATGTACACAGCAATATAGAGTCTGGCAATACAGTATATGTCAATATTCAAAGCGGGGATCCTGCAGGGGCATTAGGTATCACTATTCAAAAAACAGGGATAGCGATGTGTTCTGAAGGGATAGGGGCATGTAACCCTGGCCATGAGAATGTTACCCACCTGATAAACTTTGCCCCTGAGATAGGAACAAACAAATATAATAACCCTGTCTGGGGCCATGGTTATTATGTAAATGGGGAGGGTGGAACAGGCGATGATAAAGATCATAATGGCCCTGGCTGTAACCTCAAGTGTCATGGGTTTGGTATGAAGCACAACTATGATGCCCATTCTGTTGTAAATGGCGGTAAGTGTGTTGAGAATCAGATAACTGGAGGTAAGCTGACTTGCGGAAAATAGCCTTTAGGGCAGAGCTCCTTATGAAGAAGGTCTTACCAATCTTTATAGCTATCTTAAGCCTCTATATATTTTATAGTTGTGGGACCGAAGATAGCGCAAATGAGCCGACAACGGAATCCCAATTCGGCAAGATAGACATCACTATTTACTGGCCCTCAGAATCGAATGCGATGGCTAAGGTTCTGGAGAAGATCCCGAGCCTTACCAAATGTATCCGGATCAACATAGTGCAGCCACCAATGGCCATAGCAGGGGATAGTGAGGCGGTCATAAGCTGGAGTTCTGTCTCCAATGCAACATCATATAATATCTACTGGTCTACAATAACAGGCGTTACAAAGGCCACAGGCACCAAGATTACAGGTGCCACAAGCCCATATGTCCATACCGGCAGGACCAATGACACTACCTACTACTATGTTGTAACAGCGGTGAATAGCTATGGTGAGAGTAGTGAATCGACCCAGACCTCGGCAGCGCCAAGTGCGACCGGCACAGCGCCAATCGCCCCAACAAATGTTACAGCCATAGCAGGGGATAGTGAGGCGGTCATAAGCTGGAGTTCTGTCTCCGATGCAACATCGTATAATATCTACTGGTCTACAATAACAGGCGTTACAAAGGCCACAGGCACCAAGATTACAGGCGCCACAAGCCCATATGTCCATACCGGCAGGACCAATGACACTACCTACTACTATGTTGTAACAGCGGTGAATAGCTATGGTGAGA
>JACRGZ010000112.1 GCA_016234155.1 Nitrospirota bacterium
AGCAACTCTACCCCCGCCCACTTCAAACAGGGGGACTTAACCCCCCATAATCCCCCCATCCCCCCATTCAAAAAGGGGGAATTTCCTCCTCCTTCGAGAGCCCGTGGCTTCTGACGGTTCACCTATCTAGCCGTGCCTTCTGAAGACGTCCTGAAAAGTCCCTGTAGATCACCTTCCACTTCGTGTATGTATCAAGGGCGCCTCCGCGCCCTCCAGCTTCTCCCGGCCCCATCCCTGTGTGCTTTGTCCCGCCAAAGGGTAACTGTATCTCTGCGCCTATTGTTGACGCATTTATATATACTATCCCTGTGTCCAAGTCCCTCTCTGCAATTGCGCTTTTATTGACGTCAGAAGTGTATATGGCAGATGAGAGGCCGTAGTGCGTCCCATTTACAATTCTTATAGCGTCATCAATGTCCTTTGCCTTCATAACACATACAACAGGCCCAAATATCTCTTCCTGTGCTATTCTCATCCCTGGTTCTACATCACCAAAAATTGTAGGTTCTATAAAAAAACCCCTTGCACATTCACCCTTGGCAATCGGTTTCCCACCGAGGATAAGTTTAGCGCCATCGTTCTTCCCAATTTCAATATAATTCAGTATTTTTTTAAACTGCGCCCCATTTATAACAGGACCAATATCAGTAGTCTTCCTGAGGCCGTTGCCTACACGAAGCCTTGACGCTGCATCTTTAAACATATTTATAAACCTGGAATAAATATCCTGATGAACTACAACACGGCTTGCCGCCGTACACCTCTGACCAGTAGTCCCGAATCCACCCCAGATGGCTCCCTCGACTGCCAGATCCAGGTTGGCATCATCCATCACTATAATGGCATTTTTGCCACCCATTTCTGCCGAGATGGGGCGATGCATGCTGCCGCATAAACCTTCCAAATGCTCCCCGGTTGCGCATGACCCTGTAAATGACACTGCATCAATACCGGCATGTGTGGCAAGGTATTCACCTACATCCGGACCTGTACCATGGACAAGGTTTAACACACCCTTAGGGACACCGGCATCCTCGAATATCTCTACAAGCCTTGTTGCACATACAGGGGTATCACTCGAAGGTTTGAATACAACTGTATTCCCTGCAACAAGTGCAGGACATATCTTCCATGCCGGTATAGCAACAGGGAAGTTCCACGGTGTAATCAGTGCAAAGACCCCTATTGGAACCCTTATGGATTTGGCGTCTTTATCAGGCAGCTCAGACGGCACAGTCTCGCCTGATAGTCTTCTACCCTCGCCCCCCATATAGTAGGCCATGTCAATGGCCTCCTGGACATCACCAAGCCCTTCAGCCACCACCTTCCCCATCTCCTGTGTAACAAGCCCCCCGAGCCTCTTTTTCTCTTTTGAAATAAGTTCCGCAGCCCTGTATAATATCTCTCCCCGGCGTGGGGCAGGGGTAAGCCTCCACTTTTCATATGCCGCCCTTGCTGCTTCAACTGCATTATCTATATCTTCACCGGATGACTTTGTCACAACCCCTATCACATTGGCCTGATTAGCCGGATTAATGCTTTTGAAAGTCCCGCTGCCCTTTCCAGCCACCCACCGGCCATTTATATAGTTTTTGATGATCTCATCCATGTCAGCCCTCCTTGTTATAGATAATACGTAATAGTTCACCGCAGAGACGCAAAGACGCAGATAAAATTTTTTCTGTTATTTGATTAATTTCCATACTCAGCGCCTCTGCGTCTCTGCGGTTAGCTTAACTTTTACGATAATACCTCTTTAATTACCAGAATTCTATACTTTTTTCAACACCTTGACTGTAGCCTGTAAGATGGGCAGCGCCCACCCTACTTCAGCCACCATCCTACTTCATACTTGATTTTTCACTGAGGTTTCATTAGAGTATCATTAAATAAACAAGAAGGAGGTAAATATAGTGGATATAGACAAGAAAAGGCCGCTCCATATTGATAAGGAGGCATTAAGGGTAATCATCTTTACACATCATTATAAGATCATAGGGGATGTTCATATACCAAGGGGCGGAAGACTTTCCGACTATCTTAATAAGACTATAGCAGGTTTAGAGACGGAATTATTTATCACGATAACCAATGCAGAATGTTTTTCAATAAGTGACGGGCAATTAAAATACATTGCAGAGTTTGTCGGTGTAAATAAAAATCATATCCACCTCATATTTCCTTACAAAGGCAAATAAAGACAAATGATCATAGGTGTCCCAAAGGAGATAAAGGAGCAGGAATACAGGGTTGCCATTGTCCCTTCAGGCGTAAAAGTCCTTACAGAAAATGGGCACACTGTCTTGATCCAGAGCGGGGCCGGCAGCGGAAGCGGGATATCTGATGAAGAATTTGCAGATGCCGGGGCGGCTATAGTCGGATCCGGAGAAGAGGTCTTCAGCAGGTCTGATATTATTGTAAAGGTAAAGGAACCATTACCGGAAGAATACCGTCTCATCAAAAGGGGGCAGGTGTTATTCACCTTCCTCCACCTTGCCTCCAGCAAGATATTAACTGAGGTGTTGATAGAAAGCGGGGCAGTGGCAATTGCGTATGAGACTGTACAACTCAATGACGGCACACTCCCTATCCTTGTACCGATGAGTGAGATTGCAGGACGTGTTGCCGCTTTAGTTGGGGCTTATTATCTGCATAAATCCCATGGTGGTTCCGGTATCCTTATCTCCGGCGTACCTGGGGTGGCGCCTGCCAAGGTCACCGTCCTCGGCGCCGGTACCGTGGGGCAGAATGCCGCAAAAATTGCAGTGGGGCTTGGGGCAACTGTTGTAATGCTGAACCGGGGTTTTAAAAATCTGAAGTATATTGATGACATATACTATGGAAGGATAACTACGCTTGCATTGAATGAAGATAGTATAGAAAAGGAGGTATTGTCTTCCGATATTGTTATTGGGGCAGTCTTGATACCCGGCGCAAAGGCGCCTTTTCTTGTAAAAAAGGGGTTAATATCAAAGATGAAGAAGGGATCAGTTATAGTTGATGTATCCATTGACCAGGGGGGATGTATTGAGACCTCAAGGCCGACTACCCACTCAAATCCTGTTTACGAAGTGGACGGCGTAATTCATTACTGTGTTGCCAACATGCCGGGTGCATTTCCAAGGACATCAACATTTGCACTCACTAATGTAACAATACCTTACATAGTTGAACTTGCCGATCTTGGCTGGCAAAAGGCTATAGAGGAGGACAGGACACTGGCGAAGGGGCTGAATATAGTTGCCGGAAATGTAGCACATCATGGAGTGGCAGAGGCATTTGGATTTAAGTATAAACCGCTGTGTTGACAATGAGAAGATGCTCATTTATGATAGGAAATGGCAAGTTTAGTTTTCGCTCAAAAATGCCCATGTGCAAGGAAGGACAAGGATTTGAGCCGAGGCGTACTTTTTCGTACGTTGAGGCTCAAATCCGCAGTCCTGACGCCGCAGATGGGCATTTTTCAGCGAAAACTATGAAAACTATGCGGGGCGTAGCGCAGCCTGGTAGCGCACATCGTTCGGGACGATGGAGTCGGAGGTTCAAATCCTCTCGCCCCGACCAGAATCGTGAATGAGTGAATGAGTTTACTCATTCACTCATCTACTCATCCAGGGGAAACACCATGGGAAGAAAGATACAAAAGAAGGAGAAAGAATTAGTTCAGACATACGAAGAAAAAGATAATGAAGAAAGTGAGGAGAAAGAAACCGCAATAGAAGAAGAACTGGCGATTGGCGAGTTTGAAGAGGAAGAGGAACATATTGTCCCGGAGTCTGAGGAGAATGAGAAGGAAGAAGAAAAAGAGGAAACTGTAGAATTAGATGTTATCAGGTCGTATCTCCATGAGATAAGCCACGCCTCACTCCTCACATTTGAAGAGGAACAGAAACTTGCTGAAAGAATAGCTGCGGGAGACGAAAAGGCCCGGCAGAAGATGATAGAGGCTAACCTGAGGCTTGTGGTCAATATAGGGAAGAGGTACTTGAACAGAGGGCTCCCGTTTGCTGACATTATAGAAGAGGGTAATATAGGCCTTATGAAGGCGGTAGAAAAGTTTGATTATAAGAAGGGCTTCAGGTTCAGCACATATGCATCGTGGTGGATAAGGCAATCTATTGAAAGGGCTATAATCAACCAGACAAAGACTATAAGGCTTCCAGTTCATGTTGCAGAACATATCAATAAATACCTGTCAACACTTGAGTTCCTGATCCAGGAATTAGGACGTGAGCCTTCTGCTAATGAGATTGCCAAAAAGATAAAGATCACAGTAGATGAAGTAGTGGAGTTACAGCAACTTATAAGAAAGACATATTCTCTTGAAACACCTGTAGGTGACAGAGATGCGAGCTTCCTGAAGGATATTATTGCGGATAACACAATCATCTCTCCTTCTCAAGTTGCTGAAGGGATAAGTATGCGTGAAGAGATAGAAAAGTGGTTGGCTGAGCTGAAAGATAAGGAGAAGGACGTCATCTGTCTGAGATTTGGATTAGAGGGACAGGAACCTATGACCCTCGAAGAGATAGGAAACAGGTTTGACCTCACAAGAGAAAGAATAAGGCAGATAGAGGCTGCTGCCCTTGTGAGACTGAGGAATATAATAGCTAAGCGGGAGATCAAGAGGGAAGAAGTACTGTAAAGTAATGTCAAATGTCAAAGCTCAAAGTTCAAAGGTCATTTGAACTTTGATATTTGAACTTCATTTGTCATTTGGATTTTGGCATTTTCGCTTTTCTGTAGTTAATGAGACTCAGAAAACCTTAATATGGAGGGATGTGGCTAATGGACTTAAAGACTAAGATACGGGAGATACCGGACTTCCCAAAGGATGGGATATTATTCTATGATATAACAACGCTCCTCAAAGATCCCGTGGCATTTAAACGGGTGATCGATAAAATAGGGGGGCTCTATGATAGTGATGGTATACAAAAGGTGGTTGCAATGGAGTCGCGTGGGTTTATACTCGGGGCGCCGGTTGCATATCGCCTCGGCGCAGGGTTTGTACCTGTAAGAAAGCCCGGCAAATTACCCAGTGACGTATATGAGGCGAGATATGAGCTGGAATATGGGAGTGACTCCCTTGCCGTTCATCAGGATGCAATAGCGCCAGGGGAGAAGGTGCTGATTGTAGATGACCTGATAGCTACAGGTGGTACGGTAGCCGCAACCGTACAACTTGTAAAGCAGCTCGGGGGTATAATTTATGGCATAGCCTTTCTTATAGAGTTAACATCTCTTCGGGGAAGAAATAAATTGGACGGGTATAATGTCATATCCCTTTTGTCATATTAGGAGATCAGTAACTACTCAGCAGGTGTTATTTTTGATCCTCAAGAAAATGAAAAACATATAACAAGAAATGAATAATGAAAATTTGCCTCAAAGAACTGAAAGAGACACATGTTGCATTACAAATTATCTGAAGAAAACCTCAAACACTTAAACATTTTTTATTTTTTGTTTAGTATTATTCATTATCATTAAGTTATTCAATATACTGAGTATTATCCTTTTTTTAGGCGGGGTAGACCTGAGCAGTTACGGAGATCATCCCTATTGATAGGTATTTTCATATCAAGGTTACCATTCTAACTTTATTATTTGTTTTCTGTTATTCTCCTGTTGATGCCGCCACCCTTTCAGTCGATTTAGGAAGAAACAGCGCCACTGTTGCTGCAGGAAGGGACTTTAATTTCGGATATGGTATGCTGGGTATCTCCACTATTTTTATTACTGATGCCCCGTGGAGCTACGTTGCAACAGAGGGAGGGCTGAATAAGCCCTGTCTGGATTTCCAGGCTGCGACAGGAAAATATTGTGAACCAAAGGGGCGTTTTCATGATGGGGATGAACTTGAGGTATTTGGCAAAGTTGGCTACAGACTACCACTTTTCCCGGTGATCTATCTCAATACAGGTGTTGGTATATCAAAACAACGGCTTGTTGAGTTATACATATTTTGTGTTGGGGTAGAAGAAGGAAGCAGCGGGACTCAGGATTGCTCAAGCTCAAGATTATTTGAGACATGGGGAGAGGTGGATGAGAACTACTATCTGACCTTACTTGGAGGACTTACAGTAGAGATGACTCATCATCTGCTGGTAAATATAGATTACCATACAAGGAGAGGCCTCACAGGCGGCCTTATGTGGAGGTTTTAGGGGGATTTTCAAATGAAATTTAAACACATTTCTCCCAAAGGTCTTAAGACTGATTCAATCAAGACAAGGAAAAGCAAAGTAGATGTAGTGGACTTTGCTGAACCTGTCTTATCAGGCGGTACATTTAAAGAGTTCCTGAATAGCCTTCCTGACATCCTCTCAGCAAAAGACCTCAAAGAGATAGCGTCTCTAATCATAGATGCTTACAAAAAGAAGAGAATTGTAGCAGCAGGTCTCGGCGCCCATGTGATAAAGACAGGCATGAACCCCGTAATTATAGATTTAATGGAGCGAGGTATTATCAGGGCAGTGGCATTGAACGGGGCTGGGATTGTCCATGACTTTGAGATAGCCTTTGCAGGTAAGACATCTGAAGATGTTGATGCTGAGCTTGGCAAAGGGACATTCGGTATGGCAGAGGAAACAGGAAAACTCCTGAATGAGACCATAAATAAAGGGATTAAAAAGGGGTGGGGGATTGGGAGGTCTGTCGGCGAGATGATAAACCGCTCTAAATTCCCTTATAAGAAACTGAGTCTCCTTGCAGCCGGCGTAAGGCTCGGTATCCCTGTTACAGTACATGTAGCAGTAGGGACAGATATAATCCATATACACCCCCGGATGGATGGCAAGACCACAGGGGAGGGGAGTTACAGGGACTTTCAGTTATTTACAGGGGTTGTGGCAAAGTTAGAAGGTGGGGTGTACCTGAATATCGGTTCTGCTGTCATACTCCCTGAGGTATTCCTGAAGGCGCTGACACTGGTGAGAAACCTCGGCTGCAAGGTGCGAAACTTCACCACCGTTAATATGGACTTTATCCAGCACTACAGGCCATTAACAAATGTAGTCCGCCGGCCGACAAAAGATGGCACCGGCAGGGGCTACACCATTACAGGTCATCATGAAATAATGGTCCCCCTGCTGGCGGCAGCAGTAGTGGAAGGACTATCAAAACCTTGACGGGAATCACACCAATAGGGTAAGATTTATTACGTTAATAGGGTCAAGGGGCATGGGGCAAGTAAAGAAATTAAGAAGATCTGAAATGACATGACCCTTGACCCATGCCCCTTCTTTTCAAAGGAAGATATATGTTCAAAAAAGTCTTAGTAGCAAACAGGGGCGAAATTGCCCTCAGGATAATAAGGGCATGTAAGGAGCTTAACATCCCTACAGTTGCCATACACTCTGAGGCAGATGCCATCACCCTATATGTCAAAAAGGCCGATGAGTCATGCCTTGTCGGCCCGGGGCCGGTGGCCGGCTATTTAAATATTTACAGGATCATAGACCTCGCCAAACAAAGGGGGGTTGACGCCATACATCCGGGATATGGTTTCCTTGCCGAGAATCCGGAGTTTGCGGAGGCCTGTGAGGAGAACGGGATTACGTTTATAGGACCATCCTCAGGGGCGATACGGGGTATGGGCGATAAGATTTTTGCAAGGCAATTAGTCAGGAAGGCCGGCGTCCCTATTGTTCCGGGAATAGAGCACAGCATCAGTTCTCTGAAAGAGGCTGAAGAAATTGCCTCGGAAATTGGCTACCCGATCATGTTAAAGGCATCTGCCGGCGGCGGTGGAAGGGGGCTCCGCCTCTGCCGCACGCCGGAAGATCTTAAGAGAACCTTTGAGATGGCTTGCTCCGAGGCCCGCAAGGCGTTTGGCAAGGATGATGTATATATAGAGAAATATATAGAGTCCCCGAGACACATAGAGTTCCAGATACTGGCAGACAAATACGGGAACATTGTACACCTCGGAGAGCGTGACTGTTCAATCCAGAGGAGGCATCAGAAACTAATAGAGGTTGCACCATCACCCTTTCTTGACCCTGATCTCAGAAAAAGGATGGGTGATGCTGCAATTGCTGCAGCAAAGACCGTGGGTTATACCAATGCAGGCACTGTGGAATTCCTTGTTGATAAAAACAGGGATTTCTATTTTCTTGAGATGAATACACGTGTACAGGTAGAACATACCATCACTGAAGAGATTACCGGTATAGATATAGTAAAGGAGATGATCAGGATAGCTGAAGGAGAGAAACTCTCTTTCACCCAGGAGGAGATAGAGATAAGCGGGGCAGCAATTGAGTGCAGGATTAACGCAGAGGACCCGAGGAATAATTTTCTGCCGACTACAGGGAGGATTACCGCATACTATTCACCGGGTGGTTTTGGCGTCAGGATAGACGGCAATGTATACAGGGGTTATGTGGTCCCGTCTTATTACGATTCCATGCTTGCCAAACTTACAGTCTGGGGAAGGACATGGGATGAGGTCGTCAGCAGGACGGCGAGGAGTCTCGATGAATTTGTTATCAGAGGGGTAAAGACAACCATACCTTTTTACAGGCAGATTATGAGGGACGAATATTTCCGCAGGGGGGAATTCAATACCCACTATATTGAAGAGAGGTTTGATGATCTGATATACGAGGATGAGATGGACAGGTTAGACATGGTATTTGCCATTGCAACGGCAATTACCGCGCACTCTTACAGGTAAACATTGAAATTAAAGAACCGCAAGATCAAGATCAATATCACTGACACTACACTGCGTGATGCACATCAGTCTTTACTGGCCACACGCCTGAGGACGGCCGATATGCTCCCGATTGCCAAAAAGATAGATCAGGCAGGTTACTGGTCTGTTGAGATGTGGGGTGGCGCCACATTCGACTCCAGCATGAGATACCTCAAGGAAGACCCGTGGGAGAGGATACGGCTCTTAAAAGGGCACATGCCAAATACACCCTTTCAGATGCTCCTTCGCGGGCAGAACCTTGTCGGATACAAGCACTATGCAGACGATGTGGTCGAAAAGTTCGTTGAACGTGCCGTAGCCAACGGGATTAACATATTCAGGGTATTTGATGCCTTAAACGACTTCAGAAACATAAAGACGGCTGTTAAGGCAACTCTAAAGAACGGCGGAAAGGTAGAGGGTACGATCTGCTACACAATTAGTCCGGTTCATAACAATAACCTATTTGTAGGTTTGGGGAGGCGGCTGGAGGATATGGGGTGTGATACAATATGTGTAAAAGATATGGCGGGTCTCCTCTCGCCATATGATGCATTTGACCTTATCAGTGAACTTAAAAAATCAGTCTCTGTCCCTATACACCTTCATACCCATGATACCAGCGGCATGTCGGTTGCCACATATCTGAAGGCCGTTGAGGCAGGTGTGGACATCGTAGATACCGCTGTCTCATCCCTCGCATCAGGCACGTCACAACCGCCTGTGGAGACCTTTGTCAACATACTGAGCCGTTTATCCAAATACATTGTTGACCTGAACATGGACATTATATCTGAAATATCGGATTATTTCAGAGAGATACGTAAAAAATATAAGATGTTTGAGAGTGAATATACCGGGGTTGACCCGAACGTGCTGATATATCAGATACCAGGCGGGATGACTTCAAACCTTGCCTCTCAGTTAAATGAACAACAGTCCCTAGGCAAGATGAAAGAGGTACTTCAGGAAGTGCCGAAGGTTCGTAAAGAATTCGGTTACCCGCCGCTTGTCACACCGATAAGCCAGATAATTGGCACACAGGCGGCCCTCAATGTTGTAACAGGTGAGCGATATAAGGTTATCACTACAGAGACCAGGAATTACCTTAAGGGTCTCTACGGAAAACCTCCCGCGCCTATAAATGAAGAGGTGAGGAAAAAGGTGATCGGTGATGAGGAGTTCATAGAACAGAGGCCGGCTGACCTTCTTGAACCTGAGATGGAAAAACTTACCGATGAACTTGGCGGCAGGGCAAAGAATACAGATGATGTCTTGCTATACGCACTATTTCCAAAGGTGGCGCTTGACTTCCTTGAGGCAAGAGAAAAAGGGATAACAACAGAAGAGTTATTTACCCAGGGGTCAGGAACAGTGCCTGAAATCAAGGATGAGGCAACAATATCTCACCTTGCGCCAAGCGAGTTTAACATAAAGTTACACGGCGAGACTTATCATGTAAAAGTAGGCGGAATGGGACATCCGGGAGAAGGGGGGAGGCCATACTTTATTTATGTTGACGACCAACTCGAGGAGATACTTGTAGAGTCACTGGTTGAAGTTGTTACGAGTGTCTCCGGCGTAATTGATGCAGGGGCTACAGGGCATTCAATAAGGCCAAAGGCCAGGGAAGAGGGGGACGTGACAACACCTATGCCCGGGACCGTTGTCAGGATAAAGGTAAAGGCAGGGGATAAGGTCGAGGCAGGAGACACAGTCCTGATTGTCGAGGCTATGAAGATGGAGCATGAAGTACATACGTCAATATCTGGTGTGGTTGAGAAAATATACGTCTCTGAAGGAGACAGCGTAAATCCTGATGAGGTGCTGGTAGAGGTAAATTCTAAATCCTAAGCACTAAATCCTAAACAATATCAAATGACCAAAATTCAAAATTATGAAGTAAGGGGTCAAGGGGTCAAGGGGTCGAGTGAAAACCTAAAAATAACACTTGACCCCTTGACCCCTCGAATCCTTGAACCCTTATTTTATGGATTTTGGATTTGTTTAGGATTTAGAAATTAGGATTTAGGATTTTATATGCAGATAGATATACATACAATCCTGCAAGGCATCGCCATAATGGCAATCCCTGTAGTCCTGGCAATAACCCTGCACGAGGTGGCACATGGCTGGGTGGCATATAAATTAGGTGACCCCACCGCCAAACATCAGGGGAGGCTTACACTAAACCCTTTAGCTCATGTAGACCCTTTCGGGACAATACTCCTCCCTCTTATAAGCTACATATTTGCAGGATTCATCATAGGCTCTGCAAAACCTGTCCCTGTAAACTTCCACAAATTAAGGAACCCCAAGAGGGATATGATATGGGTAGCAGCAGCAGGGCCCGGGGTAAACATCGCAATGGCATTAATATGCGGCATCCTCTTTCAGTTATTGCTGCCGCTCACCCTGCAGGTTTCATCCGGATCCGGCCTCTTATCTATAATCCTTGTACCTCTCATACTAATGCTAAAGGAAGGGATTAAGTGGAATGTGGTCCTGGCTATATTCAATCTAATACCTGTACCACCATTAGACGGGAGCAGGATATTAGCCGGTGTTCTCCCTTACAGACAGGCAGAATTTCTCGGGAGGATAGAACCATACGGGCTTTTGATAGTCACATTCCTTGTATTCTTAAACCCATTTGGGTTTATGACCCATATAATATGGCCAATAATGGGCATATTGACGAGGTTATTCGCGGGGATACCGGTATTTTAAAATGCAAATATCAAAATGCAAAATGATAGAGTAAAATTCAAAATTAAATTCTTTTTGCATTTTAAATTACATTTTGAGGTTCTTGAAAAAGTGCCCATTTTGTCATTCCCGCAGGGATTCTTAGCGGGAATCTGGTTCTAAGTGCTTGAAAAAACCATATCCCCGATAGAGGAATTCGGGGATGACAAACAGTTTTGCAAGCGCCTCATTTTGATATTTGATTTTTGAATTTTGATTTATTGTGGGAGGAGGAGATGACAAAGGGACGCGTACTCAGCGGCATGAGGCCAAGCGGCAAGCTGCACCTTGGAAATTTCAGCGGCGCCCTTGAAAACTGGAAAAGACTGCAGGAAGAGTATGAATCATTTTTCTTTGTAGCCGACTGGCACGCCCTGTCAACAGATTACGCGAAGACCGCCAACCTCAGAGATTATATATATCAGATGCTCGTAGATTGGCTTTCGGCAGGATTAAACCCGGAGAAGTGCACCATATTCATACAGTCCCATGTGCCTGAACATGCGGAACTTCACATACTCTTTTCAATGATTACGCCTATACCATGGCTCGAGAGAGTTCCAACATATAAGGAACAACAGCAGGAGCTGAAAGACAGGGACCTCTCCACATACGGCTTCCTTGGCTATCCATTACTGCAGGCTGCAGACATCTTAGTCTATAAAGCGGATTTTGTCCCTGTAGGCATAGACCAGCTTCCGCACCTCGAGCTGACAAGGGAAGTGGCGAGACGGTTTAACTTCCTCTATAAAGAGGTGTTTCCTGAACCCCAGCCCCTTCTTACAGACTTCCCGAAGATCCCCGGCACAGACGGGAGGAAGATGAGCAAGAGCTATAACAATGCGATCTACTTAGCTGATACCCGTGAGGAGGTATGGGAAAAACTGAGGACAATGGTGACGGACCCGAAGCGCATAAGACGGACAGACCCGGGAGACCCCGAAGTATGCCCGGTGTTCAGCCTTCACAGGGTATACTCCTCGCAAGAAATAATCCAGCAGGTAGACGGCGGATGCAGGACAGCAGGTATAGGCTGCATCGAGTGCAAAAAATGGCTGAACAACGCACTGACAGAGAAGTTAGACCCCATCCGGGACAAGCGCTCTCAATTAATCAATAACTCCAGCATGGTAAAGGGGGTCGTTGAGTCAGGTGCAAAGAAGGCAAGAGAAGTGGCATCGTCTGTGCTTGAGGAGGCAAGGGCGGCTATAGGATTATGATTGCAGGAGTTCAATGGATTCATCCTTTGCCTTTGCAAATGACTCAATCCTCTCTATGGAGACAACAGGGTTACGAGCTTTGCCCGGCAGATAGCGGCAGGCTTATTATAAATGTACTCCCCCTTCCCTCTGTGGATCCTATTTCTATCCTCCCCCCATGCGCCTCTATTATCCTCCTTGTGAGTGTAAGCCCCAACCCCAAACCGTGTATCTTTGTAGTATAGAAGGGCTCAAAGATACTCTTTCTTATCTCCTCGGGAATTCCCATTCCAGTATCCGATATCCTCATCAATGCATTGGGTTTACCATCCGTATCTTTAATCATATTCTCTATGGTAAGTGTTCCCCCTTCCGGCATTGCCTGGAGTGCATTGCTGATTAGATTGATCAGCGCCTGCTTTATCTGGAAAGGATCCACGTTGACCTCAGGCATATTGGAGGAAAGTCTGATGTCCATTCTTATACTGCTTTCAATAAGGGAATTATAGTAAAGGGAGATAATATCATTTATTATCTCATTCAGGTTAACAGGTTTAAGAACAGGTTTTATCTCTTTCGTGAAATAGAGGATATTGTGGAGGAGTCCTTCAAGCCTCTTTATCTCCTTCACTATTATATCGGCATACTGTTTCAGGGGTGATTCATCTTCAAGCCGTTTATATATCAGGCCGGCAAAACCTCCTATAGGGACAAGCGGATTCCGAATCTCATGGGCTATAGTAGACGACATCTTCCCTACAAGGGCAAACTTCTCTGACTGCACAAGCTCTGCCTGGAGTCTTTTCACCTCAGTTACATCCCTTACAAAGGCCCTCGTTTTTATAAATTGATTGGTTATTGGATGATAAAAGGCCGTTGCAGATATCTCTACATCTATCTTCCTCCCGTCTTTTGCAATAAATTGTGTCTCAACCTTACTACTGCCTTCTTTAATAACCCTCTCTATATGTCCTTTCACCCTCTCTTTATATTCATCCGGCACAATATCCTCTAATTTCTTGTTAAGCATTTCCTCAAGTGTGTATCCGAGGGTATTCAACTCGGTCTTATTAACACCAACAAAATATCTGTCATCATTAACTGAGTGTATCATCTCAGGGGAATTTTCTATAAGGTCTTTATACCTTTCTTCAGAGGCCTGAAGCTCCGCCTGAAGTCTCTTCATCTCTGTTATATCCCGTGCTATAAAGATAACCCCAAGATATTCCGGTCCATGCATGATAGGTGAGAAGTTGATAAAAATAGTCTTTTCCCCTGACTTTATCTCTGAGCTATAAGATTTTAACCTCCCTTCCCGCATATCGTTAATCAACCGGAGGGCCTTTTCATGAGATTCGGCTGAGTGTGCATCTTTAAAGTCCCTGCCGAGCCACTCATCTCTTTTGATACCGAATATTTGCTCAGCAGTATCATTAAGGAAGGTGACCTTATTGTCTTGATCAGCGAAGACGACCCCATCTGCTATCCCGCCCAGCATCGCCTCAAGATGGGCCTTGCTCTCCTTTAGCTCAACTGTCCTCTTATCAACCATAGATTCAAGGCTCTGGGATATCTTTTCAAGTTCTGTGGTCCTCTCTTTTATCTTCTCTTCAAGATCATAGTAAAACCCTTTAAGCGACTCACCCATCCTGTTAAAGCCCTTAGCAAGGGACTCGAGCTCGTCACCTGTATGGATATTGATTTTGTAATCAAGGGCGCCCTTTCCTACACTGTCTATACCGTCATGGATGAGATTCACAGGCTGTATAAAGAGCTTACGCACTATGAAGAAAGCGAGAATAGAGATGATTAAGACTATGGCAGACTCAAAAAGGAATAACTTAAGGATAAGTCTATTTACAGGGACAAATGTCTCCTTGGGATCCTGACGTATAAATATATACCACTTATGGCCATTGAGACTTTCAGCGCCGATCGAGTTGATAAACATTACCGGACTGAATCCTACGATTGAATTCCTCCCTCCATGGGCATCGTCTGCAGCAATGGCCCAGCCGCTTTTATTGCCTGTTATCAGGTTGGTTATCAGATTGATTAGGGGTTGATTCATGGAATGTTTTACAAGAGGTAAGAGCGGACATACAAGCGGGGTTCCTTCTGAGTTGAGAAGCATTCCATGCCCTGTTTCACCAAAATTCATCTCTTTAACAAAGCTAAAAAAGGCATCTGCATTTAAAATATTCCTGATAGCTCCCACAACCAAGTCTGTTTCCGGATCTAAAACAGGGATAGCTATATCGAAGGCCCTGCCGCCTGATAATTTGTCAGGATATATGTCACTTACATATATCTTCCCCTTGCCCCCAGCGTAGGTTATCTTCCACCATGGCTCATCAGACTGATCTAAATTATAACCGGAGGGCAAATTACCCTTAGCTATAATTCTCCCCTTTTTATTCACTATAAACAGGCCAAGTGGTTTTTTCTCTTCTGCAAAATCGAGGTAGTATTTAAAATATACCTCTATGGCCTCACCTTTATCCTCCTTTATACCCCGGATGACATCTTTATTTCCGGCTAAATACCGGAATATAGTAATCTCATCCTTTACCTTTAAAGCAATCCTCTCTGAACCCTTTTTTGCTGACTCTTCAAAATCACTTCCTATCGAATCTGTAAGGATATTTTTCACCTGATAGTAGGTTACAGAGAGACTCGCCAGGAGGGCAATTAACCCGATAATCAGAATGGCTATAGTTACCTTTTTCTGTATACCCATATGGACAGTATAATCCTGTCAATTGCGTAAGGTCAACATAACGCAGGGTAAGTTTGAAGTATTACGCCGTCTGTGCTATATATTTGCATATGGATTCTCAGATGAACCCCCATGAGATGAACATGGATGAACAGCAAATCTTACGAAAGATTCATGAGGCTGAGCAGAGGGTGATGGAGAAGATCGAAGAGGCTGAAAACACCGCAAAAAGACTTATTGGCGAGACAGAAAGGCATATTGCATCTCAGATAGAAAAGGGTGAAAAAGACATATCAGATGAAATAGCCGCTGCAAAGGCGGAGGGGATGAAAAAGATAGAAGAAGAGACTGCAAAGATTATCAAAGAGGCTGAAGCTGCTGCCGGGCGACTAAAAGAATCATCAAGGGGCAGGATAAAGGGGGCGGTAGATAAGATCTTGTCATATATCTTGCCAGAAGACAACCATGATCCTTAAAATGACGAAGGTTTCCATTATCGGGCCTCAGAGGCTCCTTCCGGAGGTTATGGACTCTGTTTACAAGTCAGGAGTCATCCACATCGAATCCCCGCCGGATAGTGTAAAAGATACCCCCTTTGTAGGAAAGGTAACCCTTACGGCAGAGCAGAGAAGGGAAATGGCTGAATTAGAGGGGATTCTCGGTATTGCAAAGAAGACTATTAATATAATTAAACCATTAGTAGAGACAT
>JACRGZ010000105.1 GCA_016234155.1 Nitrospirota bacterium
CCCCCCCTTCCCGTTGCAATGCTTCGCAGCAACGGGAACCCAGCCCCTTTAGAAAAGGGGGGTAAAAGTCCCCCTTTTTTAAAGGGGGATTTAGGGGGATTATGGGGCGAGGGGGGATTTGAAAAAGGTTTTTCAGATGAAGTCAATAGAGACTCAGATGCAAGATGAGTTAGAGGGGCTTAAAGCCTCTCATCTTTTTCGCACTCTTAAAAAGGTGGATTCGGAACAGTCATCAAGGATTGTCATAGATGGCAGGGAGTGTATCAATCTGAGTTCGAATAACTATCTTGGGCTTGCCAATCATCAGGCGCTAAAAGAGGCATCTACAACTGCAATCAATAAATACGGTAATAGCGCTGCGGCCTCAAGGCTCATATCAGGCAATATGGATTTACATGAGATATTGGAAATGACCACTGCATCTTTTAAAGGGACTGAAGATGCCCTGTTATTTAACAGCGGGTATACGGCAAACATAGGGATTCTCCAGGCCCTTGCAGATGAAAGAGATGCAATATTCAGTGACGAACTGAATCATGCCAGTATAATTGATGGCTGCAGGCTCAGCAGGGCAAGGGTTTTCATTTACAATCACAGGGATGCAGGACACCTGCGTTCACTATTATCGTCATCAGCAGAGAAGGGCGGCGCCCGCTATCGCAGGAGGGTTGTAGTGACAGACAGCGTATTCAGTATGGATGGGGATATAGCGCCGATTCCTGACATTATAGATGCTGCAGAAGAGTATGATGCTATGCTGATAGCAGATGACGCACATGCAACCGGGGTATTAGGAAAAGGGGGGCGGGGGGCATTTGAGCACTTCGGGATTAAGAATGGGAGGTGTATTCAGATGGGGACTTACAGCAAGGCCCTTGGATCATTCGGGGCCTATATTGCCTGCAACAGGACAGTTAAAGAATACCTGATAAATAATGCCAGGTCATTTATATATACAACAGCGTTACCCCCATCTGTTATAGCCGCATCTATTGCGGCGATAAAACTACTTCAGAAGGATACTGAAACGCCCATGAGCCAGAGGCTCACAAAGGGGGATGAAAACCCCTCACTCCTTCGACTTCTCTCAGGACAGGCCCTGCCCTCTCCCCTGAGGGGAGAGGGGAAGGGTGAGGGGGGATTTTCAGGTGAACCATCATGCCCCTTCGGGGCACAAAGGAACATGATAATCCCCCCTCCCCTTAATCCCCTCCCGCAAGGGGAGGGGAGATATGAAAGATTGACGATAATCCCCCCTCACCAACTTGAAAAGACGGGAGGGGGTGAAGCTTGTCCTGAGCTTGTCGAAGGAGGGGAGGGTGAACGAAGGGGATTTTCAGGTGAAATACTGAATAGACTGAGAGAAAACACAAAACTGTTCCGGGATGGGCTCAAGTCTCTCGGCTATAACACCTTAAACAGTGAGACCCCGATTATCCCTCTCTTCTTAGGAGATACAGAGAAGACCATTCTCTTCTCAAAAAGGCTATTTGATGAGGGCATATACGCATCAGCGATCCGCCCCCCTACCGTCCCGGCCGGCGCTTGCAGGATAAGGACGACCGTTAGTGCCATACACAGCAGAGAAGATATTGAGTACTGCATTGAGGTTTTCAGGAGAGTTGGAATAGAGATAGGGATAATCTGATGAAACGCCCATGAACCATGTGGGTCACAATCACCCCTCACCCCCCGATAAATACTTCGGGGGCAAGCTTTAATCCTCTCCCCTAAGGGGAGAGGGGAAGGGTAAGGGGTTATTTTCAGGTGAATCCTCATGAACTTCCAGTTCACAAAGGATGATGAAAATAATCCCCCCCCTTCCCCTTGGAAAGCTTCGCAGCAACGGGAACCCAGCCCCGGTAGAAAAGGGGGGATAAGTCCCCCTTTTTTAAAGGGGGATTTAGGGGGATTATGGGGTAAGGGGGGATTTGAAAGGTTATTTTCAGATGAAAAAGGTGGTTCTAATCACAGGTGCATCCAGGGGACTTGGCCGTGCCCTCTCTTTAAGGTTTGCTAAAGGAGGATGCGCCGTTGCAGTAAACTATTTCCAGGGTAAGGATGCCGGACATGAAGTTGTCAGGGAAATTACAGGTGGGGGCGGTGAAGCCTTTCCCTTCTATGCAGACATAAGATCTTCAAGGGATGTAAACACCATGGCTGAGGCAATATACGAGAAATTTGGTTCAGTAGATGTGCTGATAAATAATGCCGGCATCACAACAAATAATCTGCTTCTAAGGATAAAGAGAGCAGATTGGGAGAACATCATAGCCACCAACCTGACAGGGACATTTAATACAATAAGGGCCGTTTCGGGATACATGGCAAAGAAAAAGATGGGACATATTATTAACATCTCTTCATGGATTGGTCTCAAGGGGGGCGCAGGTCAGGCTGCGTACTCCGCATCAAAGGCCGGTCTCATCGGTTTAACAAAGTCTGCAGCATTGGAGCTCGGAAGGTTTAAAATACAGGTGAATGCCGTCCTGCCAGGTTTCATGAAGACAGACATGGTAACAGGGTTAAGTAAATCTGCCATGGACAGGATTGTCTCATCAAATATTTTAAAGAAAGAACAGGACATCAATGATGTGGCAGAGTTTGTATACAGCCTCTCCTTAATGAACAATGTGTCAGGACAGGTCTTTAATCTGGATAGCAGGGTCTTGTAGGATGGTTTTAAAAGGGATTGTAACTACTCAGCATATTGAATAACTTAATGATAATGAATAACACTAAACAAAAAATGAAAAATGTTTAAGTGTTTTGTAATAGTTCACCGCAGAGACGCAAAGACGCAGAGAAAATTATCTTTTCTGTTATTTGATTAATTTCCATACTCAGCGCCTCTGCGTCTCTGCGGTTAGCTGAACTTTTACAGTGTTTTTTTGCGTCTCTTTAAGTTCTTTGAGGCAAATTTTCAATAATAATTTCTTGTTATATGTTTTTTTATTTTCTTGAGGATCAAAAATAACACCTGCTGAGTAGTTACAAGGGATTTTCAGATGAATGGGATCTTCATCACAGGCACTGATACAGGCGTAGGCAAGACAGTCGTAGCAGCCGGGATTGCCGCTGCCATGAGGCAGCGAGGGATTAATGTGGGGGTTATGAAACCTATACACACCGGCTGTAAAACAAGAAAGGGAAAACTTGTCCCTGCAGACTCTCTCTTTCTGGCCAGGTTCGCATCGGCTGATGACCCGATAGGGCTTATTACACCATACATCTTCAGCGAGCCTCTGGCGCCATATGCAGCGGCTACCGGGAATAACGTGGTCATAGATATTGAGAGGATAATAAAATCCTTTAAGATACTATGTGCAAGACATGATTACGTTATCGTTGAAGGTATAGGCGGTGTCATGGCGCCTATAAC
The DNA here is from genome assembly GCA_016234155.1 of Nitrospirota bacterium. Classification (GTDB taxonomy): domain Bacteria; phylum Nitrospirota; class 9FT-COMBO-42-15; order HDB-SIOI813; family HDB-SIOI813; genus JACRGZ01. The sequence goes on from JACRGZ010000105.1 coordinate 3,383, forward strand.
GGAAAGATTCTATGTTGCAGGCCTGATAAAAAGACTGAAAATCCCTGCCCTCATAGTAACACGACCTGAACTCGGGACTATCAATCACACAATGCTGACAATAGGCTGCCTGAGGGAGAGAAAAGTGCCGGTTAAAGGGATTGTAATAAATTACAGCAGGAGGCATAAAAATACGCCGGCAGAGAAGAGTTGCCGGAAGACTTTAGGAAAACTCTCAGGTATCCCCATCATCGCGATTACACCGTATATACCTGACCTGAGGATTAAACTTTCAGACCGCACACCGGCCTTCCCTGATCCTTTTCTTAAACTCGCTTACCGCCTCTTTGATGTCGGTTGCTGAAAGAATGGAGGATATTACTGCTGCGCCGTCTGCCCCCCCTTTTATCACATCTTTGACATTACCCTGATCTACACCGCCGATTGCAATTATGGGGAGAGGTACGGAATCTCTGATCGCACCTATTGCATTAATCCCGAGAGGAGATGCAACCATCTTAGTCTTTGACGGGAATATGGGGCCAAAGCCTATATAATCTGCCCCGAAGGAGACAGCGCCGGCGGCCTCCTCAATACTATGCGTAGAAAGGCCGATTATTTTCCCCTTGCCAAGTATCTTTCTCGCTATATTAACCGGTATGTCTCCCTGTCCGAGATGGACACCATCTGCGTCAACTGCAAGGGCAAGGGCCGGGTCATCGTTCACTATAAAGATGCCGCCGCACTTCTCTGTCAGGTCGCGAAGCCTTTTTGCTATATTCAACGCATCCCTTGTTGACAAGACTTTCTCGCGGTACTGGATAACATCCACCCCTCCCTCTATAGCTTCTGCTGCTATAGAGACGATGTCTCTCCTTGCGTACCGCTGGTCAAGGATTAGGTACAGCCCTTCTATCTTCATCTGAAAATAACCCTGAAAATCAGGATTCAAGGATTCGAGGGGTCAAGGGTTCAAGTGTAGGTAGAAAATCCTATGAAACATGTCCGTTATTTTTCTAACTTCTTGACTCTTACTTCTTACTTCTATCTTCTATCTGGACCCCTTGAATCCTCGACCCCTTGAACCCTTTATTTATTTTTCATCCCCCCTTGTGAGTATTAAGGATTTGTTCAACAAGGTTCGTGGAGTATTTACCTGATCTGAATTCCACGGTTCGGAGGACCTTTTTATGGAATGGGATGGTGGTCTTTATCCCCTCTATCACATACTCGTCAA
>JACRGZ010000109.1 GCA_016234155.1 Nitrospirota bacterium
AGATGATACCTCTTTATCGTGTATAATAACTGTGCCTGTCGGCATCTGTTCTGCCGTTACAGGCAGTTTTCCTTCTTTCCACCATCTCCATGCCGTTCTGTATGACACCCCCTGCTGCTTTGCCCAAACACTCAGTTTCATGAAAACATATTATCATATTTGGGTATATATGTTAATAAAAATGTTAATAGTTCAGCACCCTTGGGCCTCTTGGAGCGGAATGTGTACGCTTTTCTTCTGGTTTTATGAAGGACTCTACTATTACTTCCTGCCCTTCTTTTATATCACCTGAGATCAATTCAGTATAATGCCGTCGCTTATTCCAGTGGTTACCTTTATCCGCTTCGGTTTTTTGTAATGGATTATCCAGACACCGCTACCCTGTTCCTTTTCTTCAGCCATATCTTTACGCCTCTCTGATAGTTTGAATCGCAAAGCGGCATTCGGTACCTTTAGAACATCTTTTTTAGTCGACATGATTATGGACACATTGGCAGTCATCCCCGGCTTGAGCTTTAGTTCGGAATTATCAACCTTAACCACCACATCATAGGTAACCACATTCTGAACTGTTATTGGAGCATTCCTGACCTGCGATACACTACCCTTGAATATAATGTCAGGATAGGCATCAACCGTAAACTCAACAGGCTGACCCACCTTGACCGCACCTATGTCCGCCTCAACAACATTACTGTCTATTTGCATCTTTGTAAGGTCATGGGCAATTGTGAATAGAGTCGGGGTCTGAAAACTGGCAGCAACGGTCTGGCCAACATCCACATTCCTTGATATCACAATTCCATCCATTGGAGACAGAATTCTCGTATATCTGAGATTTATTTCAGCATATTTCATCTGAGCCTCTGCCTGTGCAACCTGAGCTTTAGCTGCGCTCACCTGTGCCCTCTCTACCTCATAATTGGTCTCTGATGTATCAAGCTCCTTCCTCGCAACGAGATCTCGTAAAAATAGTTCTCTGTTTCTGTCCATTGTCCGTTTTGCATCAAGTAAAACAGCCGCTGTCTTTTCCACATTTGCTTTAGCTGTAAGTAGATTTGCCTTTGCCTGCTCCAATTGTGCCTCAAATGTGGCAGGGTCTATTTGTGCTATCAATTGCCCCCTTTTTACAGGAGAGTTGAAATCCACATATATATGTTTTATAGTTCCTGAAACCTGAGTGCCAACAAGGATTGTGGTCACAGCATTCACAGCGCCTGTAGCAGTAACTGTCTCTACTATATTCCCTATGATAACCTTGTCAGTCTTGAATTTCAATTCATTTTCTCTATTGCTCAGCGTAAGGAATATAACCACTCCAGAGACTACAATAAATACAAAGGCAATTAATATCTTTTTTATTTAAACACCATTAAAGAATAAGGCGGCCTATTTTCTGATTCTATAATCAGGGGTCTTTACCCATCCCCATGGCCTCCCTTACGGCCTGTGGCATGCAATACTCCATTGCCTCATCTATGATAGATGAGCTTATTGTGGGACAAATCTACGAGATGTAAGGATGACGTGGCATGGGGCCAATCTTAACAGGTTCTCTGCATTGCTTCCTATATTAAGGCCTTCATCTCTATGCATACCTACCCTCCCTAATATAAGAAGGTCAGGTTTCTCCTCATGAACATGCCACCATATCGCATTGTTTGGCTTCCCCCTCAGGAGTATTGTATTGACCTTTACACCCTTCTCACCTGCTATACTCTTTGAGACTTCTAAGTGCGCCCTGTATATATTAGCCAGCCCCTCGTCAATGATCTCCTCAGTCTGCTCCTGCTGCTTAAACCTGAATATCTTCCCCTCCTCTTCAGATAAGACCTTCGCAATGCTACTGAATGCCCTACAGTAGAAATAGGGGTCATAGGCAGAGACCACCTCAACAGCCGCACATATCTTCTGAGAAAGCGATATAGCTATTTGAAGGGCGCCATAGGACTCAGGGCTGCCATCTACTCCCACCATGATCTTTCCATCTTTAAGCCTGTGTAAAGTATTCTTAATCACTAATATATCTCCATTAACCCTTCGTACCACCCTTTCACATACACTTCCGAGTAGATTCTCCTTACCCAGACCAATGGCGCCAATAATAACCATGTCATACTGGCTATTATTTATATCCTCTACAAGTACCTTGTAGTTCTTCCCCGCTAAGGACTTACGTGTCATGGCAATACCGGCATTCTTGCATCGGCCATCAGCGGCATCTAAATATGAGTCTGCGATGATCTGAAGCCCCTTTGTGACCAGTGAGTCATGCATTTCACGTTGCCTCTCTAATTCACTCGCAAATCGATAACGCTCTGGCAACCCATCCCCCATCTGGCGGAATCGCCAGTCATACAGCTTTGCTGCATACACATGGACACCTGTAAGAGAGCCCTCAAAGGCCTTTGCAATCTCGATCCCGACATCTATTCCGTGGTTTGAATAATCCGAATTGTCAACAGCGACCATTATATTGCGGTAATCTATGGTATCCCCCATGGCACTCCTTCCTTTTCTCTCCGCCTATTCAATCTTCTATACGTTTATCCAATTTTTCCCCCTTTTCTTCCTGATCGAGTGAATGCTCAACCTCTTCCTTCACATCTATTATCTCCTGGTTGATACTCTCCTTGACGTCATCTGCCACCTTTCGAAAACTTCTGAAGACCTTCCCCACTTCTCTTCCTATCCGGGGTAAATCCTTTGGACCAATGATCAGTAAGGCAAGGACAAGGATCATTATCAGTTCTGGTGTGCCGATGTCAAACATTTCTGTATATTACGGATTAACCCTTATTGGGTTTTTTCACTGGTCTCTTTTATGTTTTCGATCTTGGGTGTCTCTATGTTTTCAATCTTGGGTATCTCGGAGACACCCTTCTTGAATCCGCTGATCGCCTTCCCTAATCCCTCGCCGATCTGCGGAAGTTTCCCGACGCCGAAGATGATCATGATGATCGCCAGGATTATTAAAAGCTCTGTTATCCCTATGCCAAACATGGTTTACCTCCTTTATAAATGGAATTTACATGAATCTTTCCCTTGCCTCATCCATGACTTCTGACGTGATCTTTTTATATCCCTTTTCCATCGCCAGTTTTTCAATGCCCGTCTTCACCATGGGTCTGGCAAAAGGAGGAATATTCTCAAGACGACTTTCAGCCTCTTCTGTCCACTCAATATCTGTTACTTTACCCTCATCCAGTGTAGCACGGGTAAGCTCGAGGGGTGCATGTTCTAAGCTTCCACTCCCTATCCTAATACCCATCGAATGGACCAAGTGGGTCTCTGCAGGATTGGTCACCATGGCTGTCCTGTATCCACACCCGGGACATCTAAAGATTATTCCGAGGGAACCTTCCATGTCTTCCTGCCCTTCATAATTGAGATACCCATCACATTTAAGACATAGATGTTTCATGCTGACTCCCTGGAACTTAACAATTCCGTGATCACCCCACTAATCTCTGAAAACCTCCTGGCAATAAAATGACCCTCCTCCAAGGGCTCCCCTCTGTCACAGCACCTTGAAAGGTTGCGGTCAAAGGGTATTTTCCCGAGGAGGGGAATATCAAGGTTTGAAACGACCCTCTGGGTCTCCCCTTCAAACTGGCTTGCCTCTACCCCGCACCCGGGACAAACAAAACCACTCATGTTTTCTACAAGACCGAGGATTGATATCCCCAATCCCCTGGCATAGGCGATAGATTTCTTGACGACACTTAATGAGATTTCGGTTGGAATAGTCACAACAACCGCGCCATCGAGGTCGGGAATAAACC
>JACRGZ010000110.1 GCA_016234155.1 Nitrospirota bacterium
CCTTTTCTAAAGGGGGGAGGGGGGGATTATTTTCATGCCCCTTTGTCTCCCCACATATCTCCTTTAATCTTATCAGCAGGTCATCAGACCTGTATCCTGTAATGTTGCCTGATTCGGCCTCTTTGATCAGGCGCCGCATGGTATCAACAACTGAGAGGAGTGCGCCGGTTACGGATTCACCTATGTCAATCCTACCTTCTTTTACGCCTGATAAGAGATCCTCTGCATGATGGGAGAGGTCACTGAAATTGTTTAACCCCATCATGGCAGATGAGGATTTTAATCTGTGAAACAGGCGGAAGATGGAGTTTATAGACTCAATATCTGAAGAGACCCTGTCAATATCAAGTAAAAGATTCTCTAATGAATTGAGTTCTTCCGATGTCTCGTCAAAGAATATCTTGTGGTATTTTTCTATATTCATATATTCTTCTTTTCGTAATAGTTCACCGCAGAGACGCAAAGACGCAGAGAAAATTTAGGGTCTATTCGCAATACGCTTTATCTTTTCTGTTATTTGATTAATTTCCATACTCAGCGCCTCTGCGTCTCTGCGGTTAGCTGAACTTTTACTTCTTTTCAAGCAATCTGAATATCTCATCCGCTATCTTGTCCAACGGCGCTATCCTTTCGGCTGCACGAAGGTTTATGGCCTCCTTTGGCATTCCGAATACGACACACGTCTCCTCATCCTGTGCTATCGTCCTTGCGCCATTCTCCCGCATCGTCAGAAGACCTCTTGCACCGTCTGCCCCCATACCGGTCATAATTACCCCTACGGCATTATTGCCGGCATACTTTGCTGCAGACTCGAACATGACATCCACGGATGGCCTGTGACCATTTACGGGGGGGGCCTGATGTGTCTCGACAAAATATCGTGCGCCGCTTCTTTTTAGCGCCATATGGTAATTTCCGGGTGCGATGAGCGCAAGGCCGGGTATTATACTGTCCAAATTTTTCGCCTCTCTGACCTCTATGTGACACAGATTGTTTAATCTCTCTGCAAAGGATTTTGTGAACTTCTCCGGCATATGTTGTGTGACAAGTATGCCTGGCGCATCAGCAGGCATCCTTGTAAGGACATTCTTGATGGCCTCTGTCCCGCCTGTTGATGCGCCTATAGCAATAATCTTATTCGTGGTCTCTATCATTGCAAAGGATGGGAGAGTAGCTACCGGCGCTGTACTATCTGCTATGCCTCTCTTTTTCACCCTGACCTTTGCCGCAAACTTTATCTTTTCGGCAAGGCCGCTTATCATCCTCTCTATGCCGTCTGCCACATCTATCTCAGGTTTTGTAACAAAGTCTATAGCCCCGGACTCAAGGCAATTTAAGGTAAGCTCGCCTCCCTTTTTAGTCAGAGAGCTCACCATAACCACAGGCATCGGGTGGTATTCCATGACCTTTTTTAGGAATGTCAGCCCATCCATTCTGGGCATCTCTACATCGAGTGTGAGTACGTCCGGATTTAATTCTATAATCTTATCCTTGGCCACATAAGGGTCAGGGGCAGAGCCGACCACCTCTATAAACGGGTACCGGCGCAGACCCTGGACAAGTATATTCCTTGCCACGGCGGAGTCATCAACTACCAGGACCTTGATTTTTCTATGGCTGATTATATCTATCATTTTTATACCCCCGTTTTCTATAGGGTCATGGGTCAAGGGTCATAGGGTCATGTCCATCCTCCTTGACCCTTGACCCTTCCTACGAGGCTTCCTTTCTGTAAACGGCAGGCTTGACATATTTAAATGGGGACTTCACCCCATTCAGGCTTTCAGAATGGCCGATAAAGAGATAACCGTCGTCTTCAAGATAATTATAGAATCTGTTAACGATCCCCTCCTGCGTCTTTTTGTCAAAATATATCATGACATTCCTGCAGAAGATAAAATCAAATTTACCTTTAAAGGGGTAGTTATCTTCAATAAGATTCAATCTTCTAAAGGTTACTATATCCCGCAAGGCAGGTTTTACTATATAGCAACTATTATATTCTCCACTTCCCTTAATGAAAAAGGCAGTTAACATCTCCTTAGGGATGTCACTTATTTTGTCAGCCTCATAAGCGCCATCTGCTGCCTTTTCAAGGATATTAGTAGAGATATCGGTAGCCAGTATCTTTATATTCCAGACAAGCGGTGTTTCGATATGGCGGAGTACTGTAATGCCAAGTGAATATGCCTCCTCGCCTGAGGAGCAGCCTGCACACCAGACCCGCAGCTTTCTCTCTATACCCTTGCGCTTTTTCAAGATAAGCTCAGGAAGCAAGGTCGCGTTCAGGTAGGTGAAGTGCTCTTCTTCCCTGAAGAACTTTGTAAGGTTAGTTGATATTGCATTCAGCATGGCGATCATCTCTTCACCTGTGGGGTCATTTTTGATGCATCTGTAGTACTGGGAGAAGGTTTCACAATTCCTGAGTTTCAGCCTTTTCATCAGTCTTGTCTGCAGGAGATTTTTCTTCGTCGAGGTCAGGTTAATCCCGCAATTATTGTAGATAAGCCTCTGGAATAGTTCGAACTCCTGATCGGTAACCTCCATATCATATGCAGGGCGGGCATTGCCCATCACCCTATGGCCCTGGCCTTTTTGGTGGGCGGCGCCCACCCTACGGCTACTGTCTGTAATCGGATTTTTCATCTGAAAATCCCTGTCTGTCATCCCCGAAATTTTCTATCGGGGATATGGTTTAAAACCAGATTCCCGATAAAACAATTCGGGAATGACATTTTCATTGTCGTTTGTGAGCTCGAAGGGCTCATGACTGTTCATCTGAAAATCCCTTCGCCCCCTCACCCTAACCCTCTCCCCATTGGGGAGAGGGAAGGGCATAACTATGCCAGTGTCACAGCCAATTGCTCCAGCGACAGGACCTTGTCTATGTCGAGGAGTATCTTCACCTTCCCCTTTATCTTCCCCATACCGAGCATGAAGTCTGTCTTCACACCACTGCCGAGAGAAGGAGGCGGTTCTATATCCTTCGCCATAATATCAAGCACCTCAGATACCGTATCAACGATTATCCCCATCAACCTGTTCTCAATGTTCACTACGATAATGCAGGTCTCCTTTGTGTATTCTGTCTCTGGTATACCGAATTTGAGACGCTGGTCTATTACAGGGATAACCTTCCCCCGCAGGTTTATGATACCCTTTACACAAGATGGTGTCTGCGGCACAGGTGTAATATCCATCAGTCCTATAATCTCTCTGACCTTCAATATCTCAAGGCCGTACTCTTCATTATTCAACACAAATGTCAGATACTTCCCCTCCAAGGAGTTTGTATCAAGGTTATTTACAGATTCTGTAGTGGTCATATCAAATCCCCCCTATTATTAACCCCCCAACCATTTCCCCCTCCCCCCACTGATTAAGTGACGGGGGAGGGATAGGGTGGGGGTGTTACTTAGAATCCCTTAAAGGACTCATCATCCATAGGTATAATATCTTCTTTAGTCTCGCTCTGGTGTGACACCGTTGCCGGCTTCTTTGGACTATGTTTACTGTGAGATGATGTCCCGGCAGCAGCATGTACTTTGTCACCCTTCATGAAACCTGTCAGATGACGGAGCCCGCTATGCCCCTTTGACGAGGCCATGGAAGAGGCCATGGAAGAGGGATGATGGCCATTTCCATTGCTTGATACCCCTACAACCTTTGCTAAATCATCTACCGTCTCGGTAAGGCTCTCTGCCTGTGCTGACAGCTCCTCACTCGCGGCTGCAGACTGCTCGGAAGAGGATGCGTTCTGCTGTGTTACCTTGTCCATCTGACCTACGGCTATATTTATCTGGTTTACGCCCTCGGCCTGTTCCTGGCTGGCTGCGGCAATCTCGCCCACTAAATCAGTGACACGCTTTACATTGTTCACTATGTTGCCGAGTGAGTCCCCCACTTTTTTAGTTATCCCCATCCCATTCTGGGTCTTGGCAACACTCTCTTCTATCAGCGAGGCTGTATCCTTCGCCGCTGAGGCGCTCCTCTGGGCAAGATTTCTGACCTCCTCTGCAACCACAGCAAATCCCTTGCCATGCTCACCCGCACGTGCTGCCTCCACTGCTGCATTCAAGGCGAGCAGATTTGTCTGGAATGCTATCTCCTCGATCACCTTAATGATCTTTGAGATCTTATCAGAGCTCTCGTTTATAGCCGTCATCGCGCCATCTAATTCCGTCATCGCCTTTGACCCGTCATTAGCGGCATTCCTTGTCTCCTGGGCTATCTGATTTGCCTGTTTTGCATTATCCGCATTCTGTCTCGACATGGAGGCCAGCTCCTCTATGGTTGCTGAGGTCTCCTGAAGTGATGATGCCTGCTCTGTGGCGCCCTGAGCTACCGCCTGGCTTGAGGATGAGACCTGTGTGGCTGCTGAGGACATCTGGTTTGCAGTATCTGTAAGGCTGTTTACAGTTGATGAAAGGATGCTGCGGATATTTCTATATAAGAATATGGTGGCGAAAATTGCTATACCGATACCGGTTAACACCAGTAGTATCGTAAATAGCCTGGTGCGGTTTTGGAGGGATAGGGTGGCAGCCTTGTCTTCAGCCACTAAAGACTGCTGGTTATCAATCATCTCGGTTAACATCTCCCTCATAGAATTGGCAAGTGGTGCTGGTTTTGTAGCGAGCAGGTATGCATCGTATTTCATCATTTTACCGTTATGTTCAACCATCCTGTTTGCTGCCTCTGTACGGGTTACATCCTCAATCTCTTTCTGATACTTGCTGAAATCTTCATACATGCCCGTTATCTTCTTTAACTTATCCTTGTTTGCCTGTACCGTCCACCTCTCTGAGAGTTTTTCGAGTTCTTTTAGTTGTTGGCCCATATTTTGTATTGCATCTGCTCGCTGTTCTTTGTATAATGGCGCCCCCATCAGCATGTAACCGCGTAGTGAAGCCAGAGACATCTCAAGATATTTTAAGACATTTGTAGAAGTGTACACCGTTGGATAACGTACATTCAGTGTCTGCTCTGTTATCGTGGATGTCTTTGTCACCATCACGGTGATTACAATGCCTATAATGGCAAATAAGATGATCAGGCTTCCAAAGCCTAACACGAGTTTTTTCCCTACTGTCATCTGCATTTTACCTTTCCTCCTTTTAATGTTCCACCTATAATCCCCCTATTTCCCCCTTTAAAAAAGGGGGATTAAGGGGATTTGGCGAAGTGGTTAAATGAAACAGGACGTAGGGACAGACCTCAAGGTCTGTCCATAGATTTATATCTTTCTTAACATATAGATATTTCCATCACCCCCCTTACGTCAAGAATTAGCCCTACCTTTCCATCTCCCAATATGGCGCCCCCTGATATGCCCTTTACATTTTTAAATGTATCCCCGAGGGTCTTGATAACAACCTGCTGCTGGCCAAGTAGCTCATCCACCATGATGCAGGAGCGCATCCCGTCACTCTCTACCACTACTAACAGGGCATCCCATGGATTCTTATATACAGGTTCCGCATTATAAAGCCTGCTAAGGCGTACGAGGGGGAGAAGATTGCCGCGGAGATTGCATAGTTCCCCTTTGTTCTGAACCGTTATGATCTCCTCTTTTTTCGGTCTGAGAGACTCTTCTATAGAGAGGGTGGGTATGATATATTTCTCACCCCCCACCTGCACTACCATCCCATCTATAATGGCAAGGGTAAGCGGGAGGATTATGGATATAGATGTGCCGCTCCCTTCCTTACTCTGGATGTCTATGCGGCCGCGGAGTTTCTCGATATTTCTCCGCACGACATCCAACCCCACACCCCGGCCTGATATATCTGTCACCTTTTCTGCCGTTGAAAATCCTGCCTGGAATATCAGTTGGTATATCTGCTGGTCTCCTACACCGGATGCGTCATCTAAGAGCTCCTTTTCAACTGCCTTCTGTAAAATCTTCTCTCTGCAGAGGCCCATCCCGTCATCTTTGATCTCTATGACAATTGAGCCGCCCCTATGGAATGCGTTAAGGTATACAGCGCCCTTTTCAGGTTTCCCCTTTAGCATCCTTTCCTCGGGTGGTTCTATCCCATGGTCTACTGCATTCCGCAATATATGCACAAGGGGGTCACTGATCTCTTCTATTACACTCTTATCGAGCTCTGTATCTTCACCGGAAATTATCAGATCTACGTTCTTGCCGGCCTTTTTTGCGACATCCCTGACAACCCTCATCATCTTCTGAAAGGTCTGTTTCAGCGGGATCATCCGGATTGACATGACCAGGTCCTGTATCTCTCTTGTTATCTTTCCGAGATGGGATATGTCCTTCTGGATTCCCTGGCCGATAAGGTGTGCAAGCTGAGGATTCTGGCTGATCAAGGTCTGGGATATTACAAGCTCACCCACTAAATTTACAAGACTGTCCACCTTATCCGTATCCACCTTTATGGCGCCTGATGGCGCCTTAACCGAAGCCTTATGATATTCCTGTATCTCTAAGGCGGTCTTTACCTTGTCCTCATGTACTATTCCTTCTTCAACTAAGATCTCACCTATGCGCCTCTCCTGGAGTTTGAGGGCACGATTTAGTTGCTCCTCTGTTATGGCGCCGGTTGCCATTAATATTTCCCCGATTTTTGGCACGTCGTTTGCGTCTTTCATGACAAGTGCTGAATTGATGAGCATTTCTATCTTTTGAATCAGGGGATTGGTATCAATGGCTTCATCATATTGAGGATATTTGCTGAGGTCGTTATCTGTAAGTCCAAATCTATCCCTTACAGACCAGGGGAGACCCAATCTTAATCGCTTTACTATATCAACTGACACCAGGAGTATATCAATGACCTTCTGGTTTGCACTTAGCTGTCTATTTCTGATGCAATCAAGAAGCGTTTCAATGGAGTGACAGATATGACCAATCTCTTTAATGCCAAGGTAACCGCAATTGCCTTTTATCGTGTGGAAGGGACGGAATATATCATTTACTATATCTAAGTTGTCTTTATCTTTCTCTAACCGGAGTATCAATGACTCTATCTCTTCCAAATAGGTGTTTGACTCTTCCATGAACTCAAAGAAGATTGTTCTAAGCCCGGTTGAGGCTGCAGCAGATTCAGGTGTGTTGATATCATCATCATTTTGTCCGGTTGACTGGTCATCTGACAGATTGGCCGATTGAGGCATTTCCCAGTCATCTGATGTGGGAGACGACCCTGTTGTTATGGAAGTTGTTATGAAGTTAATCTCGTTTTCTGTTATTGCATGGGCCGTTATATCGCCAACGGCAACGGCAAACTCACATATATCATTTATAAATTCACCACTCCCTTCAGCAGAAAATATTAACCATATATCATCAAAATAGAGCATAGATGTGTTAAGATCATCAAGCGATGGGAGATGGTCTACAGGACATCTCACATATAATATCTCACCTGCTGCAGATAGATTCTTTAACAGGACAAGGGGGTCTATCCCTTTGAAGAAACAATATTTATTTAAGGCTATAGATATCTGATATATCTTCTTGCCGCTTCTTGTATGATCAAGGAGGGTATTGAGCTGTAATGATTTAAGGTTTCTCAAGAAGGCCTTGTTTAAACCGGCGTTATATACGGTGTATGCCCCCTCCTTTTCCCCCACAAGGTGGGGGGGATAGAGCTTGCCCTGACCCTGAACTTGTTTCAGGGGTCTCAGGGGTGTGGGTGCTTCTTTTGCCGGCAATATGGCCCGTATCTGTCTCACTGTATCTTCGTAATCTGATTCAGAGGGTTTTTTGCCGGCCTGTATAGATGATAAAATCCCTTTTATCTGGTCTAATCCTGAGAAGAGGGTATCAATCATCTTCTCTGTGCTTATCTCATCTGAAATCCCCCTTAATCCCCCTTTTTCAAAGGGGGAAATTAGTTCCCCCCCTTTATTAAAGGGGGGGATGGGGGGATTATCCTCATTCCGCATGAAATCGAGGAGGTCTTCGCAGGCATGTGCAAGCCTCTCTATGCCGTGAAACTCAAATATGCCGGATGAGCCCTTGAGTGTGTGCATGCTGCGGAATATGCCGTCCAGCGTTTCCCTGTCGCCAGGATTGCCTTCAAGCTGCAGCAGAAGCCCATCCAAGTTGTTGAGGATGTCATCAGCTTCTTGGTAAAATGTCTCTTTTAGTTTTTCTATCTCTTCCATATGTTCCTTGCCTGATCCCCCTCACCGCCTGATCCCCCTCACCCTTCCCTCTCCCCCCAAAGGAGAGAAATGACGAGAGGGTTTGGGTGAGGAGGTTTTTATGCCATCACGGGCATACCTTCTTTACCACTGCAATAAGCTGCTCCGGCTTAAAGGGCTTTACTATCCAACCTGTTGCGCCGGCGCTTTTCCCTTGTTCTTTCTTTTCAGGCTGTGACTCTGTTGTCAGCACAATGACTGGTGTAAATTTATGTGCCGGCAGTTTTCGCACTTCGAGAATGAGTCTTATACCATCCATGTTTGGCATATTTATGTCTGTAATAATTACGTGATATCTGTCGCCATTAAGTTTACCAAGGGCATCCACACCGTCATTAGCAAGGGTCACGCTATAGCCCTCTTTCTCAAGTGTCGTGGCTATGGTCTGCCGCATGGTGACAGAGTCGTCAACGGCTAAGATGTTTTTGAGCATGTTGCAAAACCTCCACCCCCACCCTATCCCTCCCCCTTTAAGGGGGAGGGAAAAAGGGAGGGGGTCTCTTCATTCTATCTTAAATAACCTGTCCAGCATCAATGTCTCAAATACCTCTTTAACATGCCCATGTGGTGAGCTTATTCTGAGCTCTCCACCCGCGTCTTTAAATTTCTTGTAGAAAAGCAGTAATTTGCCAATCCCGTGGCTGTTGATACTTTCCACATGACTCATGTCAATAACAGCATTTTTTTTACCTGCTGACAGCAATTCATGCATGGTCTCCCGGAAAGTTCTGGCTGCCTCCTCATTATCCATATCCCCCTGAATAGCGACTACTGTCCTTCCATTGTTTTCTCTGACGCTGCACTGCATTGGTGTCCCTCCTTGTTATGATTCCCCCTCACCCTAACCTTGTTCATCTGAAAATGCCCTTTCAAATCCCCCCTTACCCCATAATCCCCCTAAATCCCCCTTTAAAAAAGGGGGACTTTTACCCCCCTTTTCTAAAGGGGGGATGGGGGGATTATTTTCATCCTCCTTTGTGAGCCCGTGGCACATGAATGGTTCATCTCAAAATAATTCCACATTATCTCCAAGTTCATTAGTCTTAAGCGCCGCAACAGTGGCTGGCGCTGCGGCAACCAGATCGAATTCCTTATCATCATTAGAATGTCTCAGGTTCTTCAGCACGCCCCTTTCATGATCCACTGTGTATATATTTTTTAGTTCGTTGTATAAATTTTTCGGGGAGGGGATTGATATAATCTGTTCACCATCGAGATTTGGGGTAACGGGTAAGGGTGACTTTTGCTCTTTGTTGTCACCAATATGCTGACATGCCTGGATGAGCCTCCCCTTTAACCTTTCTAAGGGTTCTATAACATGCTCAACCTCCTGACGTGTAATATCCTGGAACTGCAATGCATAGAGTGCGTTTTCTATATCACCTGTTATGATGTTATAACTGTTAGTGAGGGTCTGCATTGCCTCAGATATAGTGGTAATGGACCCCCTGAACTTTTCTGTCACTTCTCTCAATGTCCTGTCAGATGTCTCTATCCTCTTGATATCTTCACTGATCCTCCCTTTCATATTCTTATGGATATTATCTATGGTGGACCTTGATGACTTTGCTATCTTGTTAATACTGACAGATGTTTCTGTTGACTTATTTGCGAGCTTTCTCACCTCATCTGCCACTACGGCGAATCCCCTGCCATGTTCACCGGCACGCGCTGCCTCAATAGCGGCATTTAATGCGAGGAGATTTGTCTGGTCTGCAATATACTCGATCTCACTTACAAATTTGGATATTCCATCAAAGTTCTGTGATATGGTCTGCAGCTCTCCTAAGAATTCCTGACTCATCTTTGACATCTCGCTGAGGACATTTAATACATTGGACGTCGCCTCTTCGTTGATCTTGACTATCTTATATACATATGACTCCTCAAAATCCATGCTCTTTGTAGCTATAAAGTAGTTCACTACAGTATTTGCCTCATCTGCACCTTCCCGTGCCTTTTCTATTATCTTTTTGAAGGCATCCCCAATTTCAAGCGCCGCCTTTTCCGTCTGTACTGTT
Organism: Nitrospirota bacterium; assembly: GCA_016234155.1. Classification (GTDB taxonomy): domain Bacteria; phylum Nitrospirota; class 9FT-COMBO-42-15; order HDB-SIOI813; family HDB-SIOI813; genus JACRGZ01. The sequence continues at coordinate 10,194 of JACRGZ010000110.1, forward strand.
ATACTCTGCAGGTTCTGGATTAGAATAGGTATCATCTCTATTCCATATTGATTGGTCTCCTGCAGAGAGTGGAGCAGGGTTGCAGACTCTTTTCCGGTAATCTCTTCCCGTTCTTCTCTCTTTTTATCAATGGCATTATGCCACCTCTTCATGAGCAGATAAGAAGTGATTCCGGAACTTAGCGATAATATTACCCCTGCCGCTATAACACGGTCGTGAGGGGCAAATACAATTACAATAAGAGGCGGCAGTGATGCCAAAATTATGCTATATGCCATCATAAAGAAAACCCGAACAGATTAAGGTTTCTGATTATCCCATCATTTATATTCAGGATATTGAAATCCTTTAGACTCTTCTTTGCAGATATCAATATCTGGATTACAGGAGTTGATATACTTTCAACCTGATGCAGGTCTACGACAACAGAATTGTTATTTGTGTTTGCTACGGTGGTTATCTTTTCTTTGAGGAGTGGCGCATCATAGATGTCTAATTCATCCTGGAGTATAAGAATCTTGTTGTCTACTACTTCGTGCTTCATGGGGACCTCCCTTTCCGCCATTCATTACGATACCGTTTTTACGGTATTCAATTTATCGGCCTTCACTTTTTAAAAGTTAAGTGTTATCCGGAAAGTTTTTGGTTCATTCGTATTTAAGCTGAAATCTGTCAAGGCGGGCTTATGACTGTTCATTTGTAATCTTTCCGTCCAGGATATCAGGCATCTTCAAACCAAATTCCCTTATCAGGTTATGGAGCATTAGTCGGCAGTTGAATACAGCCCAGAAACCGAAACGCTTTTCATAAGCGCTAAGGAGCCTGTTCAATATATCTTTTCCATCCTTCTCGCGGATCGCTATAAGGTTTCCTTCGCTGTCAAGATGGATACCCCGCACCTGTCTCGCCGTTGCAGTGGCATCCTCTTTCCCGAGTACCCCCATCTCCCGTTCAATCACCCTCGCTATGATGTACCTATAGCCTATTGGAAGTCCGCTATAGTTTGCCATTGTAGAGTTTCCAAGAGACCCTGATACCGGAAGAGGTACATCTTTCACTCCAATCCTATATGGGTCGTCTCCACATAGAAGGTCTATACCACATCTGGATGATGAGAGGGCATGTATATAGTGCAAAACATCCCGGTTGATGATGGAACCATGCTGCGGGAGGATTCTATCGATGGAGAGTGGGGCAAGTTTTGACATGGCGTATTGGAGATGGCGAGTTGAGGCCATATAATCATCATGAAAACTACGCATTGCCTCGACATAAAAATGGTCTGCGTAGAAGCTCCATTTATTGGTGATGGCACCAAAGATATCCCCCGAGAAGAGAGACCTGCTCTTTTCATCATAGGTCATGAAGGTGCCCGGGCTGTGACACCATGGGGCAAAGATAAAACGGAGTATCCGGCCACTGGATAACTTAAGATTCCAATACATCTGGTCAATAGGGTATATAGGGAAGGATATCCCGTATTGCTTGATGAATACAACAGTACGGCTATGGGTTACTATATGGAAAGGAATAGAGTTAAATGCCATTTCCCATGCAGGTAGCGAACCACACACATCAGTATCCTGGTGAGTCAGCACTATGTGGCGGATCTTCCGGAGAGGGACTATTTTTATTACCCTTTGAAAGATAGATTGGTGATGCAGGAGAGAGCCAGGTTCAAACAGAACCGCATCTTCTCCATCAACCAGGAGATATGAGTGACACTTGAGATGGGAATCTTCATCTTCTGCTCCTATCCACCAGATTCCCGGGACTACCTCAACTGGTTGGGAGATATCCATTTCCCTGTATTCTTCAATGGCAACCATAATGAGCCTCCTTATCAAATTTACCCATTGCCCCTTTATCAGGGTACAACTAACGATCGGCTATTTATTTATCTAATTGATTATGTTTATCGGACAAAAAGTCCTGCGGTTAATACCTATAAAATGGTAATTATCGGGTTTATTCGTATTTAAGATGTAACTAATTCCGGTGCATGTTTATCTATACAAAAGAGTTATGCTGACATTTTATTCCAACTTTTTTAAGAATGAACCAAGTTTTTTTACCATCCTGATCTCATTCCCTTTCTCATTAAAAGAAACATGATCCATGCACATTTTTATTAACGATATGCCACGGCCATTGCACTTTGTTATATTTTCCGGTGAAGTCGGGTCTGCTATATTACTGCGATCAAAACCATTCCCGTCATCTTTGATGGCGTATGTTATCTTATTGCCTTCGATAATATATTTTACTGTGACATTCTTTCTGCTATAGGCAGGGTTAGCAAGCAGTTCTTTTTTTAATTTATCGAATAATTCGTCATCTAAATCCTCATTCATTATAAAAGAGTGCAGCCCTAAGTTTCCATGTTCCAGGGCATTAGACATGGCCTCAGAAAGGGCCACCTTCACTTTTTTGATCTCTTTTGTATCCATCTTGCAATGCAAGATTGATGTGAGAGGCTTTATCATGGTATTTACAGCATCCTTAATATTAAGGTTTCCTGAGGGCCAACTATACTGAAAAGAATCCAGCATCTCCAGACAAAGTATAGTGATATCATCTTCGAATGTCTTACCCGTTGAGAACCTGTACATCTCATCAACAATGCGTGATAACATCTTGTCCATATCGTTGTTTTCCGAAGATCTCCCTGCTATATCAGATAACCCCTCTGTCCCTAATATTCCACCTTTTGTATTTTTTATTTCGATTACCCCATCAGTATAAAAGATAATTCTGTCACCCGGCCATAGTCTCACTGCCTTAGCCTCATAACTCACATTATCCATGATCCCTATACATATACCTTTGCTGTTTATAGTCTCTATTCTTTTATTACCTGCACGTATAATTATCCCATTCGGATGACCGGCAGAGGCAAGATAGAGTAATTTATTATTAGTATCGAACATAGCATATATGGCGGTGATAAAGTTTTCATCGTGCATGAATGACTGTAAAATACTGTTTATCTTTTCAAGCACCTTGTTTGGTTGGATTTCATCTCTCACGGCAGTCTGGAATGCCATCTTCAGCATGATATTTAAAAAGACTGCCGGCACCCCATGTCCTGATACATCCCCGATAAAAATTCCGACCCTGCCATTCTTGAAGGGGACGATATCAAATATATCACCACCGACTTTATCTATCGGTTGATAGAAAGAACGTATCTTCAGCCCGTATATATCTTTAGTATTTAAGGGGAGTATCTGTTGCTGGAAATGCCTTGCCACATCGAGGTGTGTCTCAAGCTCTAAATTGCGATGGCCAAGTTGCCTGTTTTTTTCCTCAAGTTCTTCCTGCAGCTTTTTAAGACGCAACTGGGTCTGTATCCTTGCTGTAAGCTCATCAAAGTCAAACGGCTTTACTACATAATCATCTGCAAGGGCAGCGAAGGCATTTACCTTGGTTACAGGGTCATTTTTCCCCGATAACAATATGACAGGCAGATTGTTATATCTATCCATGCTTCTTACTGATTTTATCAGTTCTATACCATCCATACATGGCATCACTATGTCAGAGAGCAGCAGATCGTAGTGGTTCTTTTCTAACTCTGTTATCGCCCTACACCCGTCCATAACGGATGCAGCTTCATAGCCGAGATTATTCAGGAAATCCCTGAGGAGTCTTTGTATCGTGGGGTCATCATCAGCGATGAGTATCTTGTATCTGTTGCCTGGGTTCTGGATCATACTTCTCCTGACCTATATTCAATCATTTTACGGGCGGGACAAGGCAGTGCTTGCATTGAGCGAAGCGAAAAATGTCCCGCCTATCGATGCTTACCTATTCAACCTTTAAATTTGCAAATGGGTTTACAAACTGCTCCTCACTGCCCCCCTGTTTTTCATTGAGGATTACAATGTCTACCCTGCGGTTTTTTGCCCTGCCTTCTTCTGCATCGTTTCCTGCTATCGGCCTGTACTCTCCGTAACCTATTGCAGTAAGTCTTGCCGGTTCTATGCCGTGAGCGATAAAGCGTCTTACAATGCTTGCGGCCCTGGCAGACGAGAGTTCCCAGTTTGACGGGAATTGCACACTGCTTATAGGCACGTTGTCCGTATGCCCTTCGACCTGTAATTTCTCTTTCATTGATGCAAGAACTCCGGCTAAATTATCTACAGCCTCAATGGACTCTTTTTTGATTACAGCGTTTCCTGAGTCAAAAAGGGCTGTGTCTGTTATCCTGATCACGATCCCCCTGCTGTCCTGGAATATATTGAGCTTTTTTGAATCATCCAAGTCTTTAAGCACCTCTTTGATCGGGGTTATGTTTTCTAATCTCACCGTTGACTGGCTTCCGGAGGAAAATTTGGGGATTATGTCTATCTTTTTTGAGGTGGAGTTAGATGGGTTAAATGCGGCCTGTGCAGAACCACTCATAGCCTTGTATTTTGCCTCGTTTACAGA
>JACRGZ010000107.1 GCA_016234155.1 Nitrospirota bacterium
TGTTATGCTGATGCCTATGGCCTCCTGGAATATCAGGGCTGATGCTATGTGAATGGCATCCATAGTCCTGGCATTGAAAAGTAAGGCAATGTTTTCAGCCTTTTTCAGCGCCTCATCCCATTACAAAATTGTAATATTATCTGTTATTATTACAATTTTGTAGTATTTTTCATGACTCCTCAGAAAGTCTATTCTTTATAACAATCTTTTAAAATCAGATAGTTGCATTTATCAAATAGATGTGGCACGTAGCTTGTAATATACCTTTGTCATGTCTCTTTTTCACGACAAGGATAATCCCCCCTATCCCCCCTTTAATAAAGGGGGGGATTTAGTTAAACCCTTTAGTAAAGGAGGGGAGAGGAGATTGAAGGAGACCGTTGCAGATGTTGAAAAGAGGCTCATCATTGAGGCTCTCAAGTCTGCTGGGTGGGTGCAGGCAAGGGCTGCAAAGATACTTGGCATAACCCAGAGGATACTGGGTTATAAGATCAAGAAGTACGGGATAAGAGTCAAAACAACCAAACAAACAAAAGGAGGGAAGAAAGATGAAAAGATTAGTCAGAATTATTAGCGCACTATTTCTTGCTGTGATGTTAGGGACAGCGACTGTTTATGCCACACCGTCTACCACCTACTGGACGACATCAGTGATCGATGTGCAGCCCTATAAGGTTTGGCATCTTGGGATAGATAATTATTTTACAGTGTTAAAGGATGACCCTGATGCAGGGGCATTTCCCACGGATGTTGGATTGACAGTGGGGGTACTTCCATATGAAAAGATCCAACTGGAGGTTGGAGTTGACCTTCTTGAGAACATGATTGACTCGACTACCGGAAAGGATAATCCCCTCTTTTTTAACTTCAAGTTCGGTACTCCTGAGGGGTCGTTGTTTCCAGGTTCCCCAGGAATTGCCGCCGGCATGTGGAATATTGGGACAAAGAGCGGCGTGACCGATTACAATATCTTCCACGCGATGGTTGGAAAGAGCATCCCGCAAATCGGGCGTGTCCACATAGGCGCCTACAGCGGCAACAAAGATCTGTTGAAGAGTTCGACAGGAGAAGAGGAAGCAACTGGTTTTATGATCGGATGGGACCGCTGGCTCGTGAAGGACAAGTTCATGCTGGACGCTGATTATGCCTCAGGCGACAATGCGATAGGCGCGGGTGGTTTCGGTCTCTACTGGTTTTTTGCCCCGAATGCCAGCATGTTGATGGGCCCGGTCTTTTTTAATGATGACGGGATTAACGGCGAATGGAAGTGGACTACCCAGTTGGATGTTAACTTTTAATGTATAGGGTATTTTCAGGTGAACAGCCATGAGCTGCAGGCTCACAAAGGAGGATGAAAATAATCCCCCCCTCCCCCCTTTAGAAAAGGGGGGTAAAAGTCCCCCTTTTTTAAAGGGGGATTTAGGGGGATTATGGGGTAAGGGGGGATTTGAAGGGTTATTTTCAGGTGAACCGCCATGAGCCCCTGCTCACAAAGGAGAATGAAAATATGTTGCCTCAATTTTGTCATTCCCGAAGTTTTTTATCGGGAATCTGGTTTTAAACCATATCCCCGATAGAGGCATTCGGGGATGACAGAAATGGATTTTCGGGTGAAAAGGAGGGATTTAAGATGTTAAGGTTTCTAAGACTTATATTACTGATTCTGACGATCGTGGTGCTATCATCCACGTTCAGTATAGCGGAGGAACAATCGCAAACTATTCCTCCTGCCCCGTCTGTAACTGAAGAGGCACAGCCTGTCCAGTCAGCACCGCCGGCAGCGCCTGAGCCTGATCCATCCGGCGCTAAGACCGGCGGAGCGGCAGATGTAATTGGGGCGAGTGCCAATGCCCCGACCGCCGATGACTTAAAAAATCTGGGGCCCAAAGAGCCACTTGCTGCAAAACTGGCGGATGTCGTGGGGCACAACAGGATAGCCGTTAACATAGTCTGGACATTAGTCTGCGGCTTTCTGGTTATGTTTATGCAGGCCGGTTTTGCCCTCGCAGAGACAGGGTTTACACGGGCTAAAAATGCAGGTCATACTATGGCAATGAACTTTATGATCTACGCCATTGGTATGTTGGGATACTGGATTTGCGGGTTTGCGCTGCAGATGGGAGGCGTCGGCGGAGTTGCCAGCCTCGGTGGCGCCACTACCCTAAACAGTGAATTTGTAATCCACCTTTTCGGTAAAGACTTTGGTCTATTCGGGACAAATGGATTTTTCCTCTCTGGCGTCACCTATGATGCCGTGATCTTCACCCTATTTCTGTTCCAGATGGTATTTATGGATACAACCGCTACGATACCTACTGGCGCTATGGCTGAACGCTGGACATTTAAATCGTTTGTAATCTACGGATTCTTTATCTCAATGTTCACATATCCACTCTATGCAAACTGGTTATGGGGTGGCGGCTGGTTGTCTCAACTGGGCAAAAATTTCGGCCTGGGACACGGTACGCTTGATTTTGCAGGCTCCTCTGTTGTCCATATGACAGGCGGAGTTGCTGGACTGGCAGGGGCGATGATCCTCGGACCCAGATTAGGTAAGTATAGACATGACGGGAAACCGAACGCCATACCCGGACACCACATACCGATGGCGATTACCGGTTGTTTTATCCTTGCCTTCGGCTGGTTCGGATTCAATGCAGGCTCATCACTTGCAGGAGGAGACCTGAGGATTGGCGTAATAGCAACAAATACTATGCTTGCATCTGCAGCTGGTGCCTTTGCAGCAATGCTCTATATGTGGATATTCTACGGTAAACCCGATATCTCCATGGCCGGCAACGGTATTTTGGCCGGGCTTGTTGCCATTACCGCACCCTGTGCCTTCGTAAATTCTGTAGCAGCGGTCATTATAGGAGGGATCGCCGGGGTCATCCTGTGCATAAGTGTGTTTTTCATTGAGCGCGTCATGAAAGTCGACGACCCTGTCGGCGCCATCTCTGTCCACGGTGTGAACGGGGCATGGGGGCTTTTATCACTGGGGCTTTTTGCTGACGGCACATATGGTGATGGTCTGAATGGTGTTAGCGGTGCGGTAAAAGGGCTGTTCTATGGCGATGCCTCTCAGTTTATGGCGCAGATTATCGGGGTTATAACCAACGTTATATTTGTCTTCATCGTGATGTATATCTTCTTTACGATACTTAATAAGATAACCCCCCTTAGAGTTTCAGAGGAGATAGAGATTGATGGCCTCGACCAGCATGAGGTAGCTGTGACTGCTTATCCGGATTTCACCATACGTAAAACGTCTATATGAAAGGGTTAGGTTAGAAATTACCCCCACCCTCCTCACCCTATCCCTCTCCCCAAATGGGAGAAGGATGTTTAAGGGGGAGGAGGGAGGGGGCAAAGGTTATAACTCAGAAGGAGATGGAGGATATACCATGAAAAAGATTGAAGCGATAATAATGCCATTTAAACTGGATGATGTAAAGAATGCCTTAAACCAGGCGGGGATTAAAGGGATGACAGTTACTGAGGTAAAAGGTTTTGGCCGGCAGAAGGGTCATACTGAGCTTTACAGAGGCGCTGAATATGTGGTGGATTTTCTCCCCAAGACCAAGATAGAGGTGGTTGTAGGGGATGAGCTGGTGGAGAAGGTCCTATCAACCATAGTGGACTCTGCAAAGACCGGCAAATTGGGCGATGGCAAGATATTTATCTGCGATGTGTCTGAGACCGTTCGGATAAGGACAGGTGAGAGGGGAGAAGACGCTGTATAATGCAAATGCAAAATGTAAAATGCAAAAATCAAAATGACACGACCCACTTCGTGGGTACCAAGGATTGAAAGATAATTCTTTTTACATTTTAAATGAGGCTCTTGCAAATGTCCATGTCATTCCCGAAATGTTTTATCCCCGATAGAAGCACTCGGGGAGGGATATGGTTTTCTGCAATAAAACACCAGATTCCCGCTTAAACCATGCGGGAATGACAATCTTTTTATACTTTTGCAAAAGCCTCAAATTACATTTTGATATTTGATATTTGATTTTTACAGGAAATCCCTTTACAATTTTGTATCCATTTGATAATCTTGGGCGGTCAATAGGTTCCAAATCCCCTCTCCCCTTTGGGGAGAGGGATAGGGTGAGGGGAGGACGTTTTTTATGAAAAAGGTAGAGGCTATAATAAAACCGTTCAAGCTGGATGAAGTTAAAGATGCACTCAGTCAGATAGGGATTAAAGGTAATACCGTGACTGAGGTGAAGGGGTTTGGCCGGCAGAAGGGACATACTGAGCTCTACAGAGGGGCGGAATATGTGGTAGATTTTCTTCCAAAGATAAAGATTGAGGTAGTGGTGTCAGACGATATGGTAGAGAAGGTGATTCAGACCATAGTAAACACGGCAAGGACTGGCAGGATAGGTGATGGTAAGATATTTGTGACTAATGTTGAGGATGTGGTGCGGATAAGGACAGGGGAGCGGGGGGAGGATGCAATATAATGCAAATTCAAAATGCAAAATGCAAAAATCAAAATGACAAAGAAAAAATTAAAAGAGAATAATCCTTTTTACATTTTAAATTACATTTTGATTTTTGATATTTGATTTTTTTATGAATGGCACAATCCGTATCGGTTTAGCCCAGATAAATGCATCTGTGGGGGATTTGGATGGTAATGTTAAAAAAATCCTCCGGTTTGTAGAAGATGCCAACAGACAGGGTGTGGATATTGTAGCATTTCCTGAGCTCGCTATTACTGGCTATCCCCCTGAAGACCTTCTTTTAAAGCCAGGATTTATAGATGATAATTATGCCTCTCTTCAGAAGATTGCAAAAAAGACGTCTGCACTGGATATTGCTGTAGTAGTCGGTTTTGTAGACAGGAGCGATGATATCTATAACTCGGCGGCCGTGATAAGTAATGGCAGGATAGCCGGTATATATCATAAGAACTATCTGCCGAATTACGGCGTCTTTGACGAGAAACGCTATTTTAAGGGGGGGAAAGAATGTCCCATCTTTATAATATGGGGTATCCCGGTGGGGATAAATATATGCGAAGATATATGGTATCCTGACGGTCCGTCTATGAACCAGTCGCTGGCAGGGGCACAGCTTATCATAAATATTAACTCATCCCCATACCATGCAGGGAAGTGGCGGTTCAGGGAGCGAATGGTATCTACCAGGGCCTCTGATAACGCCGTCTTTATTGCGTATATTAATTTGGTCGGCGGACAGGACGAGCTGGTCTTTGATGGACATAGCATGATGTTCAGCCCGGCCGGGGAGTTGATAGCAAGAGGCAAACAGTTTGAAGAAGACCTTGTATCATCTGACATTGACTTGAAATTGGTTGAGCTGGCAAGGCTTCATGACCCGAGGAGAAGTGCGAAGATGTTTTCTGAGCAGGCCATCTCACATGTGCCGGCAATAAAGGTGTCTGATTCAAGGCCGGGAAAGAAGAGGCCAAAACTGTTACACAGGACTTTAGAACCCCTTGATTCGAGGGCGGAGGTATATCAGGCGCTCCTTCTCGGCACAAGGGATTATGTCAGTAAGAACAGGTTTAAGGAGGTCGTAATAGGCCTGAGTGGAGGCATTGATTCATCCCTTGTGGCTGCTATCGCAGTTGATGCCCTTGGGAAGGAGAATGTTGCAGGTCTCTTTATGCCATCTCAATACACAATGCCGGAGAGTGGAGAGGATGTACATCTCTTAGTGAAAAACCTTGGGATAAGGCTGCTCACAATACCCATCCAGGATATCTTTAAGTCCTACGTAGATATACTCTCTGAATCTTTTGCCGGCCTTAAACCGGATGTAACTGAGGAGAACCTGCAGGCCAGGATCAGGGGGAATATTATAATGGCATTATCAAACAAGTTTGGCCGGCTTGTACTTACAACGGGTAATAAGAGTGAGATGAGTGTTGGTTACGCTACACTTTATGGCGATATGGCAGGCGGGTTTGCTGTTATAAAGGATGTCCCGAAGACCCTTGTGTATGAACTTGCAAGATACAGGAATATGATAGAGAAGTCAGGTGAACCGCCTATCCCGGAGAGGGTACTTGTAAAAGAGCCGACAGCGGAGCTCAGGCCGGGGCAGAAGGACTCAGATACCCTTCCGCCATATGAGATACTGGATCCAATTCTCCACGCATATGTGGAAGAGGACAGGTCATTCAAAGAGATTGTTGAGACAGGATGTAATGAGGAGACTGTAGCAAAGGTCATATCAATGGTTGACAGGAGTGAATATAAAAGGAGGCAGGCCCCTCCAGGGATCAAGATAACGCCAAGGGCATTCGGGAAAGACTGGAGGGTGCCTATTACGAATAGGTATAAAGGATAAGTTTAGGTAGCTGGTAGCAGTGAGCGGGTAGCGGGTGATAAGTGGAAAGAGTTTCCATCACCTGCTACCCGCTACCTGTTACCTACTACCTGTGTATATTAACCTTTAATATTAGAAAAGGAGGTAAGGCAAAGATGACACCACGTGAGGTATTAGAGTTTGCAAAGAAAAACAAGACTGTAATGGTAGATTTGAAGTTTATGGACTTTCCAGGGCTCTGGCAGCACTTTTCCATCCCGATAAGCGCCCTTGACGTTTCATCATTTGAAGAAGGGCTCGGGTTTGACGGCTCAAGTATCCGCGGCTGGCAGGCAATACACCACAGTGATATGCTGGTTATACCTGACCCCGGCAGCGCCTTTATGGATCCGTTTACAGAACATCCCACATTGAGCATGATCTGCAATGTCATAGACCCGATAACGAGGGAACACTACAGCAGAGACCCCCGCTATGTTGCCCAGAAGGCAGAGGCATATCTTAAATCCACCAGGATAGCAGATACCTGTTATATGGGACCTGAGGCGGAATTTTTTGTCTTCGATGATATAAGATATGACCAGAATGAGCATTGTGGATACTATTTTGTAGACTCTGTGGAGGGTCAGTGGAATACGGGGAGAGAGGAGAATCCCAACCTGGGCTATAAGCCGCGGTATAAAGAGGGGTATTTCCCGGTGCCGCCGGTGGATACAATGCAGGACCTGAGGACAGAGATGGTGCTTGAAATGCAGAAGTGTGGCATCGAGATCGAGGCCCAGCACCATGAGGTTGCATCGGCAGGTCAGAATGAGATAGATATGAGGTTTGATTCCCTCACACGTATAGCTGACAAGCTCCTGATATATAAGTATATCGTAAAGATGGTGGCAAAAAGACACAACAAGACAGCGACCTTTATGCCAAAGCCGATCTTCGGGGATAACGGCTCCGGCATGCATTGCCACCAGAGCCTCTGGAAGGGGAACAAGCCATTATTTCCAGGAAATGAGTATGCAGGGCTGAGCCAGCAGGCCATCCATTACATCGGCGGCATACTCAAGCACGCCCATGCGCTTGCTGCGCTGACCTCACCGACTACCAATTCTTACAGAAGGTTAGTGCCGGGTTTTGAGGCGCCTGTTAACCTTGCCTATTCAAGCAGGAACAGGAGCGCCGCCGTGAGGATCCCGATGTATTCAGCCAGCCCGAAGGCAAAGCGGATAGAGGTAAGGTTCCCTGATGCCTCATGCAATCCGTATCTCGCATTTTCTGCTATGCTGATGGCCGGGCTTGACGGGATAGAGAATAAGATAGATCCGGGCGCCCCGCTTGATAAGGATATCTACGACATGAAACCGGAGGAACTTTCGGAGGTTCCTTCACTTCCTGGTTCCTTGGATGAGGCGCTGTCTCACTTAGAGAATGACAAGGAGTTCCTCTTAAAAGGCGGTGTATTTACAGATGATGTTATAGAGACATGGATCACCTACAAGAGGAGCAAAGAGGTGGATGCCATCAGGCTCAGGCCGCATCCTTATGAGTTTAACCTTTATTTTGATATCTAAAAATAATGTAACTACTCAGCATATTGAATAACTTAATGATAATGAATAACACTAAACAAAAA
>JACRGZ010000111.1 GCA_016234155.1 Nitrospirota bacterium
ATGACAATTATTCTTACTCTGCACTCTGCACTCTGCACCCAGCACTCTCTATTCACTGTTTCACCCCTATCCTCTTTTCCAGCATCTCTATCCATGACAGCACGTCCCCCCTGCTGCCGCCCAACCTTACATATTCCTTATAATTCTTCAAGGCATCTTCAAGCCGGCCAAGATATAATTCATAAAGAATCCCCAAATTTAAAAAAGAATCGCTGAAGCCGGCTCTTATTGATACGCCTTTCAGATAGTTCTCTTCCGCCTTTTTAAATTCACCATTCTCTCTGTACAATATCCCGAGTCTGTTGTATGTATCAGGGTCATCAGATATTACAGATGAGATATCACCGTTATACCGCTCTCCGGTCTCAACCCGCTTATATCTTGCAGGCAGGAGTATGGAGAGTCTTTCATAACTTTTCTTAGCCCAACTGTCATAAATCCCTGCCTCTATCGTCCTCCGGACATTGCTTTCATATGTAGTTACGGCCTTTTCCTCAAAAGGGTATGCCTGTTCTTCCAACATGAAATTATACTCCTCTAACTGTTCCGGAGTAAGTTCCAGCGGTCTTTCAGACTCTAAGATTGCGTTCCTGAGGTGTTCCAACATCTCCCCCATCTTGTATGTGGCCTCAGTAGTAACCTCACTTATACGGTATTTCGCAGCGGAAGTATAGTCAGTCAATGCATCTCTAAGTATATCTTCTTTCCTCTTCAGATTTTCCTCTAACGGGTGGATCAGTTTTACACCTTCAAATAATCTATTCCTGTTATCGCCAAGGATAAGCTGCGCCCTTGCCGCCGTTGCTGTGGTCTCTAAGTCAGCATTAGCGCCAAGCCTTTTATGAAGCGCTATAACCCTTTCGTATAAGACTTTTGCATTGCCAAAATCTTTAACAGAGTCCCTGATATTTGCAACCTTGAATGTCAGTTCAATCAGTCTGGGGCTTTCTGGAAATTCCATCAGAAACCTTTCGTAACTTTTATAGTAATTGTTATACAACTCGCTTAAATTCCCGCTCTTTTCATACATTGTGAGCGCCTTATAGGATGCCTCTTCTTTTAAACCCTTATCTGTAGCAAGGCCGGCTGCCTTTTCATATACACTAACTGCTTTTATATACTCATTATTCTCCACTAATATCTCCGCCCACTGAACTGCTGCACTAAAGGCATATTGTGATCCTGGGTATTTCTGATAGAGGATTTCATATGTCTTTATCGCCTTATCCCATTCCTTAACCTGTTCATATAATATACCTGCATCATATAGTGCAACAGGGGCAATGTCCGTGCCGGGTACTGTGTTATACACCTTGAGAAAGGCCCCTGCTGCCTCCGGTATCTTACCCTGAGACCTCAGTTCTTCCGCCTGTTTGTACAATGATGCTGCAAGCGCCCTCTCTAAAAGGGGGAGGTCTTTCCTCTCGCTCTCGGGGATAAGGGTTATAGCCTTCCTGATCTCCTCTTCACTCCTGTTATATGCCTCTTCTTTAAGGAAACTTTCAGCGATAAGCCTTTGAGCGAGGTATTTTTCTCTCTCAGTGGATGAATCATGTCCTGTCAACTGCTGCGCCATTTCCCGGCTCTCTTCAAACCTGCCGGACTGGAAAAAGATCTCTGCGCCGTTCAGAAGCGCCTCGGGGACCCTTTTGTCCTGAGGAAAGGTCTTGACAAACCTTCTGCACTCTTCTGCCAGCTTAATTGTATATTTATTGCCGGTGAGCAGTTGACCTGAAGGCCTTGCAAGTTTTTCCATAGAGAGTAATATGTCATAACCGGCCTCAGCGCTGAACTGGGAAGGACTAAACTGGTAGGCAACCCTTTCATACTCGGCTGCTGCCCTGCCGTACTCTTTCATCTCAAAGAGTATCTCTGCCAGTATAAAGTTAAGCTCGATGGATTCAGACTCTTCAGGAAAGTTGTAAGGATATCTTTGCAGCCATGTAATAGCCTCTGCGAAGTCTTCCTTCTTTTTTGATGAACGGGCCCTGGAGTAATAATATACTGCGAGATTATAGAGATCGGTTTTTATCATCTTCTTGTTCAGTTGCACTATATCCTTTGCCCGCCTCTGTGCGCTCCTCCTGTTAGCCTTAAACCATACGCTGTCTTCCCGGTATGTCTCTACAAGTTTTACCCTTGCGTTGAATGCAAGGTCTAACATATTTCCGCGTATATGCGACTCGACAATCTTTGACTGAAAGAGCGGCGCATCCTCATGAAACGGATTTGTCTTTATAAATACCTCATAAATATCTGCTGCCTCTTTAAATCTTCCGGTCTCAAGGTATATATCCCCCAGCCTTCTATAAATATATGGCTCAAAACCCTGGACGCCCCTTACCTTGAAGTAGTCTGCTATCCTCGATGTGCCGCCCATATAATCAAATACCAATACGAGTGTCCTTATGGCATCCCATACCATATCGTTTTCTACAACGGATAACTCCCCTGTCTCCTCTCTTCCCTCCGGTGTAAGTCTTACACCTCTCCGCTCAAGGAGATTAATAAATCTGTCAGCCGCCCCTTCATACTCTTTACTTTGGAATAGTACCCATCCTAATTTGTACAGGGCCTTGTCGTAGAGGTTAAAATCATCCTTTTTCAAGACCTGCCGGTAGTAGTATATGGCCTTTGATATCTGTCCCTGACGATAGAAATATTCCCCTAATCTGAAACTTGCCTCCTGGGAAAATTTCCCATTCGGGTAGTCTTTAACCATCTTCTCCAATAAGGTAATGGAGTCATCCCATCTCCCTTCCTCTGTATAGCCCCGTGCTAACTGGTATAATATAGCCTCATTCTCATCTCTGTCCGGGTAGAGCCTCAATATCTCTTTGTACAGCTCCCTTGACATCGAGTGGTCAAATTTACCCTTTTTCTTCAGATAACTATTTTCTTCTATCTCCATATAGATGTCCGCGAGCTGATGCATACTATTTGCCATTATCTCACTCTTGTCCCCCCTGTGCGTTCCTATAAATTCTTCATATGCCTTCACAGCCTTCCAGCGGTATTCAAGCGTCTTCTCCTGCGGCCTATCCTGGAAGGTCAGGATCTCTTCCGTGGCAGATTTGACCTCTTTATCCCGTATTATCTCTATATTCTCTCTTGCACAGGAAGTGAGGAGGAGGATAGAGAGAAGTAAAACCCCACCCCCCCTCACCCCCCGATAAATACTTCGGGGGCAAGCTCTGACCCTCTCCCCCTGTAACTCACCCCCCCACCTTTGTCCTCCCCCCCCTTGTGGGGGGAGGAGATGGAGGGGGGTGGGGAGAGGGAAGGGTGAGGGGGGGGGGAAGTTAGGGTGGGGGTCATTCAAAAACCATATCATTGCTGATCTCTCCTCCACCTTCCAATCTGAGATTATGGGCGATCGCCAGGGATGTATTAACGGCTGACTCTAATAATTGATCTTGTAATCTGTCAAGATTTTCTGTCAATTTCCGCGATATATCTTCTATGATTTCCTCCCGCACCTTTTTTGAATTTTTCATTAATGTCTCTGCATCAAAAGTGATACCGGCGCTTACCTGTCCGAGATATTCCTCCATTGCCATAAACCCCTTATATGAATCAAGTTCAGTCATCAACTCCTTATTACCGACAAGATTTATAGCGTCCGTTATCCTTTCCACGTTTTTCTGTTTGATTTCCCCCTTCAGTAAGGGTATCTTTTTCATCAGCCCTTCATAATAGTGAAGTGCGACCCCGTTTTGTTCCAACGCCTTGCCGTAGGCGTTTAATTTAGTGTATGCATATCCTATGTAGGGTATTACCTCTCTCGTATATACACTCTCAGGGTATAAGTAAGAGAGTTCTTCCCAAAAGACTACGCTCCTTACCCACCGGTCCATACTTGTGTATGCCCATCCCATTCCAAACAGTGCCTGCTCGTAAAATGGACTGTTTTTTGGAACAGCCGAAAAATGTCTGATGGCCTCACCCGGATTATTCCCCTCCAAATATATAAATCCCAGCGTAATATTGGCCCTGAGGGCAAGGCCTTCGATTAATTGTGTCTGTTTATCCTTGGCCTGCTGATCACTACGGATATTCTTTGAGACCTGTTCAAGATATTCTATTGCAGCCTTCTCCTTATCTGTATTAAGACTTATCAGTGCCTTAGTATAGAGGCTGAAAGGATAAAAAAAACTTTTATTTGGGATTGAGTCTGCAACCCTCAGGGCCTCTGCATAATCTCCAATCTTCATGAGGCTGTTGGCGCGCATATACATCGTCTCGTCTATTATATCCTGCGGTGCATTACCTGCTGTCTTTGAGATATTTGAGAATGCCTCTGCCGCCTCCTTATATGCCATCTGTTTATATAGTATCCTGCCTTTATCAAACCATATGGTAAAGGGATCGCCATCTACGTGGAGTGAAAGTAGGAGGGATGGTATGTGGACAGGTTCTGCATATGCGAGGCTGCTGATGGGCAAGATAATATTAAGGACTATTATCCCTTGTAAGAATCTGTTTTTGCTAAATGCCATAAAAAGGAAATACCTTTTCTTGTATATACCTGACCTTATCTTCTGCCCATCTTCTTGCGGCAGGGTCATCACACAACTCTTTTTCTCTATCCCGTAAAGAGGACCCTTCTAATCCGTGCCGTTTAAGGCTATCGAGGCAGGTCTCAGGTATCTCATCCGGTATGTCTATCCCGCTTATTATACCTAAGGCCAGTGTCCACGCCCGTGCAACAGTAGTAATATTATACCCCCCGCCGCCTAAGGCTGCCCATGGGATACCGAATGAACGCATCCGCTCTATCATTGAGCAGAAGCCTTCTGTCGTAAGCCTCAGATGTGCAAGGGGATCGGATGCCATCGTATCAACACCGAGCTGGGTTACAATGACATCCGGCTTATATGCCTCAATAAGGGGCGGTACAACCTCCTCAAATCCCCAGACAAATACACTGTCTCCTGTCCCCGGATAGAAGGGGAGATTCACAGAATAACCCGTCCCTTCACCTTCTCCTGTCTCTTCTACAAAGCCTGTGCCTGGAAATAGAAACTCACCGCTTTCATGAAGTGATATGGTTAGAACCTTATTGGTATTGTAAAACGCATGCTGGACGCCGTCGCCATGGTGGGCGTCTATGTCTATATACGCTACTCTCTTTCCCTGTTTAAGTAATGTGCAGATGGCGACCGCCGGGTCATTAATATAACAGAAGCCGGAGGCCCTTTGCGGCATGGCATGGTGCAGTCCGCCTGCAATATTAAACGCTGTGCCTGCTGCCGCCGTGCTTACTATTTCAGCCGCCCGGACTGATGCCCCTGCAGAGAGCATTGACCATTCATATACACCCTTGAATCCTGGATTGTCACCGTATCCGATGCCGTAGGAATAGGAAGAGTTATCCCGGTCTGTATCCTGATGTTCAAGGGCGTTTATATAATCTTCATTATGAAAGAGCAGGACATCTTCCCTTTTTGCTGTTAGAGGTTCGATAAGCATTACATCCGGGTTCTGAAATATATTAAAGGCATCGAGAAGTTCATAGCAGAGCCTCAGCCTGACAGTCTTCATGGGGTGCCCGGGCCCATAATCATAAAGGTGATACTTAGGTGTATAAATAAAGGCAGATTTCATCTTTATGCTTAAAATACAATAAAATAGAGAGGATTGTCAAAACCAGTGAATGGTGAATAGTGAATGGTGAATAAAGTCCCTCCCCCTTGATGGGGGAGGGTAGGGTGGGGGTGAATGGTGTAGGGACAGACCTTTAAGTCTGTCCTCAAATCCTGGGCTTTGTTTCCATCAAATCACGCAAAGCATCCCCCACTACATTGCAGGCCAATACTATTACAAAGATGGCAACCCCTGGAAAGACCATAAGATGCGGAAAAAATCTCATGGCCGTCCAGCCGTCGTTGGCTAACACCCCCCAACTGCTGAAGGGCGGGGCAAGCCCCACCCCCACAAAGCTCAATGTGGACTCTGACAGGATGGCCGCAGGTATGCGGAAGGTCATGGTTATGATCAACAGCCCTCTTAACCCCGGTAATATATGACGGAACAGGATCCGCCGGTTACCGGCGCCTGCCGCCACTGCCGCTTCAACATAAGGCATCTCTTTGATCTTCAGCGCCTCGCCGCGGACAAGCCTGGCCACGCTCACCCAGCTAACAAGGCTAAGGGCAAGGAAGATGCCCCAGAATCCCCTCCCTATTACGACGGTTATCAGGATGATGAGGAGGAGATCAGGGACTGCATACAGGACATCTACTATCCGCATCATAAAGTGGTCTGCCCATCCACCCTTATAGCCGGCGATAGCCCCGTAAAGCGTTCCTACAGCAAGGGATACAAGTGATGTAAAGAGACCTATTGATAAAGATACGCGTGCCCCGAAGATTATCCTGCTCAGCAGGTCCCTGCCAAGGCCGTCTGTGCCGAGGAGGTGATCCATGCCTGGGGGCTGTAAGATTGCAGTCATGTCCTGCAGGTCATAAGGATAGGGTGCGATCCAGGGCGCAAAGAGGGCAACTAATGTAGCTGTAATAATGATACCCAATCCCATGAGTAGCGATAAATTCGTTTGCTTCATCCGAAAATGCCCTTTCAAATCCCCCCTAACCCCATAATCCCCCTAAATCCCCCTTTAAAAAAGGGGGACTTTTACCCCCCTTTTCTAAAGGGGGGAGGGGGGGATTATTTTCATCCTCCTTTGTGAGCCTGCGGCTCATGGCTGTTCACCTGAAAATCCTTTTTAACCGCAGAGACACAGAGGCACAGAGGTTTTAAGATAATAAAATATCAAATCTTTTCTCTGTGTCTCAGTGCCTCTGCGGTAAATTTTCATTGTCCTTTGTGAGCTCCCGGCTCATGGGTGTTCATCTGAAAATCCGAAGCTTCTGGAGTGCAAAATCTCCAGATTTTGCATGCAACGACCACGCCCCTTCTGATTTGCTACCTCCTCCGTATCCTTGGATCAAGCCAAAAATACAACACGTCTACAGCTAAATTGACCGCTACAATTATGATGGCATATACTAATGTCACCCCCATAATCAAAGGATAATCCCTGTTGATTACCGCTGTAACAAAATATCTCCCCATGCCGGGAATGGAGAATATATATTCAATAATAAATGAGCCTGTCACAAGGGCGGCAAGAAGTGGGCCGGAAAATGTAACGAGGGGTGTTGCCGCATTCTTTAAGGCATGTTTAAGAAAGATGGTTCGAAGTGGTAACCCTTTAGCATAACATGTCCGCAGATAATCCTCTTTTAATATATCGAGGAAACTTGTCCTCATCACCCTTGCCATATATGCGGCAGGCGCCGCTGATAAGGAGACAGCAGGAAGGATTGTATATCGCCATCCCTCCCACAGGGCAGGGGGGAAGATATGAAATGTATGCGAGAAGATCAGTATCAACAGGGCTGCAAGGACAAAATTGGGTATGGATACGCCTGCTATTGCCAAAACCATGCTCGTCCTGTCAACCCATATGCCCCTATCTCTTGCTATGGCGGATACTATCCCTGTTCCTGTTCCTGTTATGAGTGACAGGATAAATGCAATTAGACCAAGCCCTATAGAAACCGGAAAGGTATCGGCGATGACATCGTTTACCGATCTTCCAACATATTTATATGAAGGGCCTAAATCCCCCTTAAGAAGGCTCAATAGGTAAAGCAGATACTGTTCAGTAATGGGTCTGTCAAGATAGTACTTCTGCTCTATATTGGCCTTGATCTCAGGCGGTAATTGTTTTTCCGCATCAAACGGACCGCCCGGGACGATGTGCATGATGACGAAGGTAATGGTAGCGACGGACCATAAAACGGGGATCCCCCAGAGGAGTCTTTTAAGGATAAACTGGATCATGGGTCAGCAGGGGAGATATTATCACGATCCGGCGTTGCGGGGAAGCATTTTTACGACACAATCAGCTAGAATTGAAGAACGTCAGAAAGTCGAACTCGTAAATCTGCTTTGCTCTTGTGAATCTGCTTGCATTGAAAGGGTTATCCACCTCAAGAGGATATTGTTTAATCGCTTTTCCGGTTGGCGGCCTCTTTCCCTATTTCACCAGGCCTGCCCGCTTGGGGTCCGTGAGTGTCCGGTCGATCGCCTTGATCTGGTCGGGGGTGAGCTCCTCGGGGTAACAGTCGTGATAGCTCATGACGTTGGTCCAGGGCTGATCCCATGTAAGGCCATTGTATGTCACAGTCCCTCCGGGGCAGTTGACCGTGGGAACAAATCCCCCGACGCAGGCGTCGCTGAGGTCGGGGTTGGTGTCCGTGACATCATCGTCTGTCGTAGCGATCTCCTGCCCGTCCTTGTCGCCGTCCATATTAGATTTGTCGGCATAGTTGCAGATCTCGCCTCCGAAGGTATGGGCCAGACCGAAGTAGTGTCCCAGTTCATGGGAGAGG